>CALCPT010000472.1 GCA_937897265.1 uncultured Alcaligenaceae bacterium | reverse complement strand
CCTCGCCCGGCGTGCCAACTCAGGCGCCCCAAGCCTTGGCGAAACGCAAAAGAAGCGTTGCCCTATACTCTCAGTGATGTACTTTGTCGTTTGCATAACGCATTCTACCAATGCTCGAGGCAGACTCAACTGTTTTTAGGTTTCTGGAATCCATCCCATGTCTCGCCCCGCCTCTGAGGCAGCGTCTGCGCCTACCTTGCGCCCTGCTCAGCGTCCTTTCATCGGCATCGTGCTGCTTCTGCTTTCGCTGTTCTGCTTAACCACTCTAGATGCGAGCGGCAAATGGGTCATGGGGACGGGCGTTCCGCTTCTCATTTTGGTGTGGTTTCGGTACATCGTCCATCTGTTATTGGTGCTCGCTTTTGTCTTACCTACAAAAGGTCTAGGCATCTTGCGAAGCAAAACACCCGGCTTGCAATGTGTACGCGCCATCGCCATGCTCAGCGCAACACTCACATTTTTTACGTCACTTTGGTATCTGCCTCAGGCCGAGGCGACAGCCATCATTTTTATCTCGCCACTGATCATGCTGGCGGTCGCGCCCTGGATTCTCAAAGAGCCCATGCGTAAAACGCGTTGGATCGCGGCCGGGTTTGGCTTTATCGGAATTTTGTTGGTCATCCGACCCTCAGCAGGCTTACCGGTTGCAGGCGTCGTCACAGGCTTGCTGACTGCTTGTTTATTTGCCACCCAACACCTCACCACACGCTTAGTCGCTCAAGACAATCCGTTTACCACGATGCTCTGGAGCGCTGGCTTAGGCAGCTTGGCGCTGGCCTGTACCCTACCCTTTAGCCTACCCAGCGCCTGGTCAACCCTCGCTAACATGGAGCCCTGGGTCTGGGTGGTGATGCTCTCAACTGGCTTCACGGGCGGTATCGGGCATTTATTGCAGATCCAAGCCTATCGGTTTGCCCCAGCCTCGATGCTCGCACCTTTTATCTATTTGCAAATGACAGTGGCCGCAACGATGGGTTGGCTCATCTGGTCTCATTTCCCAGATGCGACAACCTGGCTAGGCATCGCAATCATTTGTGCCAGCGGCGTGATCAACAGCTTGATCGAATGGCAGCGCAGCAAGGCAACGCCCGCCTGAGCCCGTGATCCTGAATCCTGAATCTCGGCTCTTGAATCTAGGATCGTGCGATCATCTGACTGTTCGGGCCTGCGATTCTGCTCAGGCCAGGCTCACGACACCAAACGGCCCGCCTGTAACACCAACTGACGATCACAACGCGCGGCAAGCTGCGGATCGTGCGTGACCAATACCAAGGTCGTACCAAGTGAGGCATACAGAGAAAACAGCATCTCAATCACGCGCGCCCCGGTAGCATGGTCGAGGCTGCCAGTTGGCTCATCAGCAAACAAGAGTGCCGGACGCTGCACAAACGCGCGTGCCAACGAGACTCGCTGCTGTTCGCCACCCGATAGCGTTGCGGGGTAGTGGTGCAAGCGTTGTCCTAACCCCACTTGTTCGAGTATCTGTTTGGCGGGTGCCTGAGCACTGAGCCCCGCCAATTCAAGGGGGAGCATGACGTTTTCAAGCGCAGTGAGATTGGGCAATAAGTGAAACGACTGAAACACGAATCCCAAACTTTTTGCACGCAGTGCAGCGCGTCCGTCTTCGTCTAGCTCGAAAAGAGACTGACCAAGCAATTTGACATGACCTGCTGTCGGAGTGTCCAGCCCAGCTAGCAAACCCAGCAAGGTTGACTTACCAGAGCCCGAGGCACCGGTAATGGCAATCGATTGCCCATGTGCAACAGTGAAGTCGATATTGTCTAAAATGGTCAACTCACCTAAGGCATCGGGCACCCTCTTGCTTAGGCCAATGACCTCTATCACGTTATCTGCGTTTGGCAACATGAAACCCTTTTCTTGCTCTCGTCGTTGTGTCATTCGTTTGTTAGTCGCTAGCGCCTGCAGTACTTTGCTCAACGGGCACACCGGTGCGCAACCCACCAAACAAACACCCCGCATTTTAGTCGTTGGCGACAGTCTATCAGCCGAGTACGGGCTAGCACGCAATACCGGATGGGTTGAACAGCTTAAAGTTGCGCTCGCCACAGCTCCCGTGCCAGCAACTGTGATGAACGCAAGCATCAGCGGCGACACCACCAGTGGTGGTTTAGCCCGTATTGATGCCGCACTTACGCAACATCAGCCCACGATTGTGATTCTTGAGCTTGGGGCCAACGATGCCCTACGTGGGCTACCCCTGACGCTTACTCAAAAAAATATCACCGAGCTAATTGCCCGCTGTCAGGCGGCAGGCGCTAAGGTCGTGTTAGTTGGCATGCAGATACCACCGAATTACGGCCGCGAGTACGCGCAAGGCTTTAAAAATATTTTTAGCACTGTCGCCGCACAAACTAGTGCAGCCTTAGTAC
>CALCPT010000471.1 GCA_937897265.1 uncultured Alcaligenaceae bacterium | reverse complement strand
GAACTTCATCTCTGTTAAAGAGACCGAAGGGCCAAAGTTAGTGCAAGCGCTTGAGCAGCACGTCAAGGCTTACGAAGTCGACATCATGAATTTGCAGCGCGCTACAGCCTTGCGTCAGGGCGCAAATGGGCTAGAAGTTGAGCTCGCGAACGGAGCGATTCTGAAAAGCAAGGCGGTGATTGTGAGCACCGGTGCGCGCTGGAGAGAAATGAACGTACCTGGCGAGCAAGAATATCGCAACAAAGGCGTTGCCTACTGCCCTCACTGCGACGGCCCGTTGTTTAAAGGCAAGCGCGTTGCCGTGATTGGTGGCGGTAACTCGGGCGTTGAAGCCGCGATTGACTTAGCCGGCATCGTGAGCCATGTCACGCTGCTTGAATTTGACAGCAAACTGCGTGCAGATGCTGTCTTGCAAAACAAGCTTGCGAGCCTGCCCAACGTGACGGTGATCAAAAGTGCCTTGACCAAAGAGGTTTTGGGCGACGGGACAAAAGTCAACAGCTTACGCTATCAAGATCGCGTCACCAACGAGCTGCACACTGTTGAGCTCGAAGGTATCTTTGTACAAATTGGCTTACTGCCCAACACAGATTGGCTTAAAGGTACGCTTGAGCTGTCAAAGCATGGCGAAGTGATCGTTGACGCAAAGGGCGAAACTTCGATGCCAGGCGTCTTTGCGGCGGGTGATTGCACCACCGTACCCTACAAGCAAATCATCATTGCGATGGGCGAAGGTTCAAAGGCGTCGCTCTCTGCCTTTGATTACCTGATTCGCTCACCGATCGCTGCACCGATGAAAGCGCTTGCTGCCTGAGGTTTCAACTATCTTAGAAACTCGTTGAAGACTTGGCTGCTCAAGAGCAGCCAACCCCCCTCAGTGACTGTGCTGTTAATCGAAACGAATCCCTGCCGTTTTAATCAGCTTGTCCATTCGCGCTGACTCTTCAACAATGAAGGTACTAAACGCCGCGGGGCCTGAACCATCGACCAAGAGTCCAAGCGCATCCAGTTGCTTTTGAATGTCGGGATCTTTAGTGAAGGCATCAAGCTTTTGGGCGAGCGCTTGAGTCACCGCTGTCGGCAATCCGGCAGGCGCCACGATCCCAAGCCATGTCGCAATTTCAAAGCCAGACAGGCCACTCTCGGCCAGCGTAGGCGTGTCAGAAATCAACGGTACCCTTTTTAAAGTGGTCACACCAAAACTTTTTAATTGCCCTGATTTGATAAATCGCGAACCACTGAGCACCGTATCAAACATGACCTGCACGCGCCCGGCGAGTAAATCTGTCACCGCGGGACTACCGCCCTTATAGGCCACGTGCGCCATCTCGACGCCGCTGGCCAAGTTAAACGCCTCGCCAGCGAGATGCGAGGTTGAACCGTTACCAAACGACGCGTAATTGAGTTGTCGCGGCATCGTCTTTGCGTAGGCAATAAATTCTTGCACGTTTGCCGCAGGAACAGAGGGATGAGCCACCAGCACCAGTGGCACTTTTACCAACAGCGTGATGTGGGTGAAATCTCGTTCAGGACTGTAGGGCAAACGGTCACCAAACGAGCTTCTTGCTGTCGTGAAATCGCCTGCCGAGGCCAAATACAAGGTATACCCATCGGCGGGCAAGCGGGCGACCTGTGCCGCAGCGATTGTCCCCGCCGCACCCGGACGATTCTCAACCACAAACTGCTGGCCCAGGTTTTGCGAAAGATAGTTTGCGACCAAGCGACCAAAAATATCCCCCGCGCCACCGGGGGGATAACCTACGACCACGCGCACTGACTTGGTGGGATAGGCAGTACTCGGGTCGGCCGCCAGCGCAAAGGAGGACAATGCCGCGGCAAGGAATAGGGCCAAAATTTGTCTTTTTTTCATTTTATTTTTGCACTCGCTTTTTTGCGATTGTAAGAGTTTAGGCTGGCAGCTATTTAAACAGACTCTGCGGCACGCCGGACAGCAGCCGATGGGAATGCCACATTTAACCGTTAACGAATAAGCGGCACAAGCTGAAAGACAGTTTCCGCTACCCGTTCAACATGTTGTTGGTCAAACGCGAGCGGCACAGGTACGTTGTTTAACCATGAGTCATACAAGTCGCGATAGTGACGGTCGCCCGGAGAGCCCCCTTGGCCCGGCCCCAACGACGCGATGCCGGTGGGCCAATTGCCGACGTCTACAACAGCCCTGAAACTTGAACCGCCCGTCACGTTCATGTTTTCGATTGTTGGCCACCAACGCGCATACACCGTTGATCCATCACCTGCCGAACCATGCCCTTTCACTGTCGCAATCGCCGCCAAGTCTGCGGGCAACTTCGCTGCCAGCGGATGCTGCAAATGAACGTCATGCAGTTGCCCCCAAGTCGGCAACTCATGGCCTGGCGATGCCCAGCCCTTTTCAACGGCGAGTTTGCTGAGATGCCGATGCGCCCTGAGTAAACAATCGAGCAACAGGCGATCGCGCGCACGCGTGGGGTTTGCGCCAAAACGTGCGTCTGGCTGTTGTAAGGCGGCGAGCGTGACATGCGGATGAACTGCGGTGATGACATCCGACACAGAGGGTGGTACCAAAAGCGGCCTTAACTCGCGCTGCAACAGCCCCCACCAGTACTCGTATAGTGCGGCCTCACGCGACTCGGCAGAAATTTCGCAATCCCAACGCAAAAAACTCCATTGCACTGAAGCGTTCAATGGATCGGGGCTAGCACTTTGCGCGGCGTGTAATAAATCAATCAAAATACGCGCACGACTTGAGTACACATCTTGCTGCAACGCCCAACTATCGTTTTGCGTATGTTTTGCAGTCATCGATGACAAGCACTGCACGATACGCCTATGACGGTCGTTGGCTGTCCATTCAAAACTGATGCGACGTTCTGCTACAGGCCAGTCAGCTGGAAACGGCATTTGATTCGCGCTAGCGATCCAGCCACGCGTTGGATTAAATTCACCTGGCATCTGGTCGAGGGGCAAAATACCGTCCCACGGATAATCACCCGCAGCAGGGACAGGTAACAAGCCGTCGTGATGACGACGTACGGGTACGCGCCCGGCCGACTGCCAACCGATGTTGCCGTCAACGTCGGCATACATATAATTTGTGCCCCACACGGCGTAGCGAATCGCCGCACGAAACTCATCCCAATTTCGGGCAAACACCTTAGGCACATACTCAAGGTGAGCCGAAGCGCCAGGCTGTAGCCATGCGGCGCGCAACACCACCGCGCGATGGGTACGAGTCGCAGGTTGGGTGACGACGGTGTTTGAGTCAACGGTATTGGACGAGTTGGTGGCAGTGCTAGGGCTTTCAGACACAATCGGCCCCAAAGCTGTAAAGGCAAGCGTTACGTTCACAGACGCTTGCCCACGCACCTTGATCTCTTCGCTCACGCGCTCAATCGGTTCAGCTGAATTGTGGCCACGGTACTGCGAACCATCTGCCGAGACCTCAAGTACGTACAGATCTTCTTGATCAATTTGAAAATCAGTACGGCCAAACGCGATACGTTCGTTGTGACCAAACTGTACCCCCGGCCGCCAGACGGGCCCTGCCCCAATCACATTCAAGCCCGGCGCCATCAAATGAGAGACCATTCGCGGGCTTGGGATACTGAAAGCAAGATGAGGATCATTGGCTAGCACCGGGCGGCCTGTCGCCGTTAGCGCAGGCGCAATCACCCAGGCATTACTGCCGTTACGTGAATCAATATCTGGTTGAAAGATTTCAGCGAGTACGCTCGGGTCTAAATGTGCAACGTGTTTGATCTTATCGAACGGCAGTGGCGCGACTCGATAGTTCAAGAGCGCCAGATCTGCACGCGTGACCGAGGCTGGATCAAAGCCTTCGGAGATCTTGAGCGGCCAGGCGGGCTCGAGCGGGTGTGCCAAGGCATCAGCCGACAACTGGCCGCGACTGGCTAATACCGCACGGCGCACCTCACCCTGGATGTTAGGCGACGCCGCAACGCGGGCCCGCAACAAATCCTCTTTCTTCCAACGTGCGGGCAGCATCCCCAGAGTTTTAAATTCAATCGGCAATAACTCGCTATCCTCAAGCACTTGATCCCGCCGCGCATTGATCCCTGCGACAAAGGCCGCAGCAATACCCTCAACGCGCGGGTCGAGTTTTTTCCATTCTTGAGCAATTGGCCCACGAAACGCGAGCAGGCGCGCCACATGATCAAAGGGTACAAACGCCGCACCAAACACCTCAGCTAGCGTCCCTGTTTGACGTCGATGGTTTAAATCAAGTTGCCACAGACGCAATAACGCAGCGCAATAGCCCTGCCCAAAAAAAGCGTCGTCAATCGTTTGCGCTTGAATATGAGGGATACCCCACTGATCGATTGTGATCGAAATGGGTGCCGACAGGCCTTGCACCTGATGGGTGGTGTTTGAAGATGTCATCATGTCAGGAGTGTGCCGTGATTGAGGCCACAAACTAAAGGGCAAGCAGGAGAAATAGCCGATCTGCCTACTTTACGCCGAAGAAAGCGGTTACGACTGATAAACCGCCATGGTTGAACGAATAAAATCATTCAAATTGAAATCTTGCTCAGCACGCACGCGCGCTTGCGCCCCCATCACATCCAGCCGAGCAGGGTTAGACAGGATATTTAACAAAACGTCTTTGATCGACTCGGGACTACGCGCCGGAACAATCCAGCCCTCGCGCTCATCGAAAACGTTTTCTGGTAGCCCGCCGACGCGCGTGATCAAGACCGGCAACCCCATTGCCATCTTCTCGCGACAGGCAAACGACAACGCCTCGTGATACGACAATACAAAGCCCACATCGCACGCTGCCAACACAGTACGGACGTCATCAATCACACCCAGAAAACTCAAGTGAGCGCATACGCCATATGAGGTAGCCTGAGCGCGCAGTAGTTCGTCAGGGTGTTCGCCAATGACTGCAATATGAAAACGTTTGCGCTGCTCCGGCTCGAGCAGTGACAGTGCCCGCACCAAATCTAGCCAACCTTTTGACTCGTTTGTTCCGCTAGCACTTCCTAAAATAATCTTATTCTGCGTGGCTGCTTCAAAAAACTGAGCTCTCAGCCGCAGCTTCTCAGTCTGACTGGCCGGCGAAAAATATTGGGTATCAATGCCATGTTTGATCGTTGAGATGGGTAGCTGCTTGTAGGGCGAGTTCAACAAAACGTCT
>CALCPT010000470.1 GCA_937897265.1 uncultured Alcaligenaceae bacterium | reverse complement strand
ACACGACGCTCTTCCGATCTTTGACCCAGCTCTTCGTCTCTCTGATAACTGAGTCGTACCGGAAACAATGAGGTGAACCACCCGATCGTTCTCGTCATATCAAGATCGTCAAATAACTCTTCTCGCCCATGCCCTTCAAGCGAAATTTCAAAATCTTGAAAATTCGTCCAACGGCCAAGCGTAGTGACCAACGCGGTCATCAGAATATCGTTGATTTGGGTTCGATAGACTTTTGGTACGTTAGTCAGCAAAGATTGAGTCGTATCGACATCCAGTGAAGTCTCTAAATGGATGGTCGAATCGAAGGTATTGCTTGATGGGTCGATTGCAAAGTCAACCGGAAGGCTGGACACGCGCTGGTTGATTTGCGTTTTCCAGTAGGTCAAATCTTTGAGGGCATGCTGCGAATTGGCGTATTGGCTTAGCGCAGTTGTCCACTGCGCAAACGACGAGGTCTTGGGCTTCAGTTGCAACGCACCGTGTTGGAGGTGCTGGGCGAGTAAGGTCTCTAAGTCTTCTAGCAAAATACGCCACGAAATACCGTCAATGACAAGATGGTGAACAATCAGTAACAGGCGATTGTTCTGACCTTCTGGCATCTTAAAGAGCACGCCTCGCAGTAAGTCGCCGGTATGTAAAGATAAAGATGACTGAGCGTGTTGAGCAATATCGGTAATCAGGGTATCAATCTCGTCAGCCGACTGGGTTGATAGGTCGTGAGACTCGATAATCTTAAAATGATCCTCATTTTGAATGGTTGCTTGGCTCAGACCGTTTTTTTCTGTGGCGACTACAAACTTAGATCGCAAGAGATCGTGGTGTTCAACCAGTCGCTGTATGCTTTGTTCTAGCGCCACTACCTCTACGTTTTGACTGATATTTAGATAGACCGATTGGTTGAAGTGCTGCGGACACGCTGTGAACGTTTCAAAAAACCAATGTTGAATCGGACCGAGTAAATAAGATCCCGTCAGCGTCTCTTGAGGAGCAATGATCCGTTGATTGGCATTTGCAATGGTTGCTAATTGGGCAACCGTCTGTTGCTGAAATAATTGTTTGACGGTAAGAGTGATCCCAGATTGCTTGAGTCGACTGACGATTTGAATGCTAAGAATTGAATCGCCGCCTAAATCAAAGAAATTGTCATGAATACCGACCTGAGCAACATCTAGGACATCCTGCCAGATTTGACATAACAGTCTTTCGGTTTCATCACGCGCAGCAACGTATTGACTGCTGTCATCTTGAAAAACAGGTGCCGGGAGTGCGTCGACATCTAATTTTCCGTTGGTCGTGACGGGCAAGGCATCTAAAAAAGATATTCCTGCTGGCAACATATATTCTGGCAACAGGTTTTGCAAGGCATTAAGAACCTCGCTCGCACTGGTCATGCCGCGCTGCTTCAAAGCGAGATAGGCGTACAGCCGTGGTGATTTAGCCTGTCCGACAATGGTCACACACGCGTCTTGAATATTGGGTAGTGTTAGCAGCGCATTTTCAATTTCGGTTAATTCGATCCTAAAGCCACGAATTTTGACCTGTTTATCTTTGCGCCCTTGAAACAGCAAATGTCCCTCTGCAAGGTAACGCGCAAAATCTCCCGAGCGATACAGTCTTTGGCCTGGTTGAGTGCAATACGGATCTGGAACGAACTTTTGGGCCGTCAACGCTGGTTGATTCAGATAGCCTCGACTAACCTGTGGCCCGCCGATTGTCAGTTCGCCACCGAGATGGGGTAATCCAAGGTCTAGAAACTGGTCTAGTAATCTGATGTTAGATTGTGAGACCGGTTTGCCGATAGGAATGTAGTCTTGATTGACTTGGCGCGGCACTGTGTACGCAGTACACATAATGGTGGTTTCGGTTGGGCCATACTCATTGGTCAGAGCGATCGCAGGATATTTTTGATAATGATCTTGTGCAAGCTTAGGTAGCAGGCTGTCGCCGCCTAAGATGATCTGGCTTAGCGCTGAAAAATGACTCGAATTTGAAAGTGCCAGTACCGGACTATATAGCAGGGGTAGCAAAACCAGATGAGAGATCTGTGTTTGTGCAATACGGTTTAGCAGGGCAGATGGGTCTGCCGCGAGGTCTTTGGGCGCGAGATGTAGACAGCCCCCCTGGCAAAGTGTCCAAAAGATGTTTCCTGAAGAAATATCGAACGCGTAGGGCTGTAACAGCAATAATCCAGAAACATGCTCTGGGTAAAAATCGTTTCGAGATTGCAAATAGGCAGCAAGGTTCGAGCGTGATACACCGACCCCTTTGGGTGTTCCGGTTGATCCCGACGTGTAAATGACATACGCAAGAGACTCTTCTAGGTTTACCCAGGTTGGATTGCCATCAGGGGCATCGGTGCTCAAAAGATCATTGATCTTGAGTGTTTGTACGCTCTTGTGCTGTGCACCGTCTTCGGAAGCCGCGCAAATCAGGTGTTTAACCTTCGCTTCATGGAGCATGACCTCTTTTCGTTCAAAAGGGGTCGCGGGCAGGATAGGAAGGTACGCTGCGCCTGCCTTCATAACGCCCAACAGGCTGATCACCATCTCAGGTGAGGGCTCAAACATCAGGGCGACGACTGTGTCGTGACCGATCCCGAGGCGCCTAAGTTGTCGGGCTAGTTTGTTGGCTGCACGATTTAGGGCATCAAAGGTCAGCGCGTTATTGTTGCCATCGGTGAGAGCAATGGCATCTGGTCGATGCGCTGCCTCACGTTCGAAGAGCGTCTGCGCGCTGGTGTAGCGTTGCGTGACAAGTGCTGGGTTGTACTCGACTAGGACTTGATGACGCTGTGCTGAAGTTAATAAAGGCGTTTGTAAGATCGTCGAATAGGGTTTTTCAACCATTCGGCGTAGCAACTGAGTAAAGTGCTCGGCAAGTATTTCTAGGGTGCTTTCTTCGAAAAGATCGATGTTGTATTCGAAGACGCACCGCAAGCTGTTTGACTCTTGTTGAATCGCTAAAGTCAGATCAAATTTAGTGCTTGAGGTTTCGGCATCCAGAGGCAACATTCTGAGATCTGAGTGATGGATACCTTCTTCGATCGCATTTTGAAGCACAAACATTGTCTGAAATATTGGTGCATGACTCAAGCTACGCTCAGGGTGGATTGCATCGACAATTGACTCAAACGGTGTGTCTTGGTTTGCTAGCCCGTCTAGCATGGTCTGGCGTATGCGTGCCAGCAATTCGACGGTCGTGCTCTGAGGCCTGTGCAATACCCTGATTGGTAGTGTGTTGACGAACAGTCCGATGAGTTCGTTTAACTCTGAACGATTTCGATTGGTGACTGGCGTACCAATCACTAGGTCATGGGTGTCGCAGTGCTTCGCCAAAAGCGTTGCATAGCAGGCGAACAATCCCATAAACAAAGTTACATCGTTGGCGGCGCATAGCCCTTTTAATTGCTTCGTCAACGACTCATCAATCAAGAACATCCACGCGCGCCCTTGATAGCCTTGTATTGCCGGCCTGGGTTTGTCGATTGGCAAATTCAGAAGTGTGGGTGAGCCATCTAACGTTTTTTTCCAGTAATCAAGTTGCGTATTGAGGACTTCTGGATTGAGCCAGCGTTGCTGCCAAGCGGCAAAGTCTGCGTATTGGACTTTCAGTGAGGCTAAGGGATCGGGCAGCTTGTGAGCGAACGCCTGATAAAGCCCTAATAACTCTCGTTGCAGCACCAACATTGATGCCTCATCAGAGGCAATGTGATGCAATGTGATCGCCAGTGCACAGTGATTGTCGCTTAGCTCGAGCAAATCGGCGCGAATTGAAAGATCTTTAGTTAAGTCAAATGGTTTTGTGTTTTTCTCTATTAGCCATTGTTGAACATCGGCGGTTTGCTGCGCAGACTCTTTTAATCGGGTTGTCTCAAGCAGCGAGTGAGGTGTTGCCACAACTACCGCCGAGGGCTCGCCGTCTGTCTGTGTGTAGACAGTGCGTAGTATTTCGTGTCGATCAACGATTGTGACTAAAGCAGCATTGAGCGCTTCAACGTTAACTTTACCGAGAAGCTCAAGCGCAGTCGAAATATGATAGTTGCTATTAGGGCCTTCAAGCTGATCTAAAAACCATAGCCGTTTTTGTGAATACGAAAGGACGGATATCCTTCGTTGCTCTGACGTTTGAGCCAGAATAGGCGGGCTGACCTTTTTAATCGTTGGATGGTTTGAAGATAAAAACTCAGTGAGCAACGCAATCGTTGGATGGTCGAACAGCGCTTGCACTTGAATATCTACCAAGAATGCATCGCGAATATTCGTGATGATTTGAAGCGCAAGCAGCGAGTGGCCGCCTAAGTTAAAGAAATTGTCATGGACGTCGATAGGTTCGACCTTTAGTACGCTTGACCAGACCTGCTCCATACGCAGTTCACGGTCATTGCGTGGCCCGACATAATCCGTCTTGCTAGACAGACTCTTGATGTTAGGCAGGGCTTTACGATCGATTTTACCGTTTGGCGTTAAAGGCAAACTTTCAAGAATCGCAATGTTTGAGGGCAACATGTACGAAGGCAACTGTGCGGCGATCAGTCCGCGCAAGACCATCGTCAAATCTTGCTGTTCAAATGGCTGTTGGTCGGGCCTATCTTTGATTTCGATAAACGCGTTAAGTGTGACGTGGTCTTGGTCGCTGACTTGACAAACGGCGACTGCATTTTTGACCATCGGGTGCTGCGCCAAGACAGATTCGATTTCACCTAGTTCAATGCGAAAGCCACGCAATTTGATTTGAAAATCTGAACGACCGATGTACTCAATATCGCCATTGTCCAAGAAACGAGCGACATCCCCGGTTTGATACAGGCGTTCTCCTGGCGTCAAACTAAACGGCGATGGAATGAAGCGTTCGGCTGTTAAGCCCGGTTCGTTTAGATAACCACGGCTCAGACCTAAGCCGCCAATGTATAGGTCGCCCGGGATCCCCAATGGACTAGACCCAAGGCTTGAATCAATCATAAAGATTGATGTGTTCGCAATTGGCTTTCCGATTGACGGATTTGCGTAGCCGGTGATGTCGCTTAGCTGCAGTTGATTGCGTGTCGACCAAATGGTTGTTTCGGTCGGCCCATATACGTTCCAAACCGCTGCATGACTCTTGAGCAATCGCTCGGCAAGCTCTGCTGACAGGGCTTCGCCTCCGCACAGCGCTTGTTC
>CALCPT010000469.1 GCA_937897265.1 uncultured Alcaligenaceae bacterium | reverse complement strand
CGTTGCTCGGGCTTGCGCAACTTGTTGGAGACCCCGAACAGGCGCAAGCGCTTTGAATGCAAAGCAAGCAAATCAAGTTCGGCTTTCAGCACGCCATCCACATAGCCAACCATTGCAAAACGGCCTTCAAACGCCATGCAGCGAATGCTCTCTGCAAAGACCGAGCCACCAACGGTATCGACCACCAAGTCAGCACCTTTGCCGCCAGTGGCTTCCATCACGGGGCCTTCAAAGCCTGAGCCGCGCAAGCACAGAGACAAGTCTAAGCCGTGCTCTTTTAAACGCGCCAGTTTTTCGGGTGAGCCCGACGTGCCAATCACTTTAGCGCCCATGGCTTTTGCCGTTTGCAGGGCGGCCACGCCAACGCCTGACGACACACCGTGAATCAGCAACCACTCGTTAGCTTTGAGCTTGCCTTGCAGTGACAGCATATCGTGCACCACTAAAAAGGTGAGTGGTACGCTAGCCGCTTGCTCAAAACTTAAATTAGCTGGCACTGGAAGGGCCTCGACGCTATCGATACATGCGTATTCAGCAAACGCGCCGCGGCAACGCCCCATGACGCGGTCACCAACTGAGATGCCTTTGACCTCACTGCCAAGTGCGGTGACAACGCCAGCGCCTTCCATGCCGATGGGGTTGGCTTGACCGCCTTTGTGTAAACCGTGACCAATCACGAACTCACCTCGGTTGAGGCTGGCGGCATGTAGGCGTACCAAAATCTGTTTGGGGCCGGGCGTTGGGATATCGATAGTGCGTTGCTCAAGCACCGTCTTATTTTCGACGGTTTGCATCCAATATGACAGCATGTTGAAACCTCAGGCGTTTTGAATAAGCAAGAGCATACAACTAACTGACTAGATGGTAATCAGACAGCCTGGCCTCGTAGGTTAAGCGCCAATAGTCAAGCAGGCTCCACGGTTGATTGGTGACGATGCGCCCCTTGGCATTTTTGTACCAGGTCGAGACCGAAGGGTGGCTCCAGGAGAGTTGCCCAAGCAGACGATCTATCTCTTGGTTGTAGCGATCGTGCACCTCTTGGCGGCACTCGACTGAGCGGATGGGTTGGGTGCGTAAGGCCTGGATTAAGCCCATGAAATAACGGGTTTGGCACTCGGCCAAAAAGAGGGCGCTGCCGCCGTGACCAATATTGGTATTGGGCCCATACATCATAAAAAAATTCGGAAACTCAGGTGCCGTGATCCCTAAGAAAGCCCTAGGGTCATCGTCGCCCCATTTTTGTCTAATTGTGACGCCACTACGGCCTTGAATATCCATGGGCCACAACATGCGACCCGCCTGAAAGCCGGTGGCCATGACAAGAATATCGGCTTCGATCAACGTGCCACCCTCAAGTTCAACCGCCTTGACGTGCACCTGCTTGATCGCACCTGTTTCAAGACGTACGTTGTTACGTTTGAGCATGCTGTACCAACCTGCATCGCCCAACACGCGTTTACCGAAGGGGGGGAAATCGGGCACGACCTTCTTGAGCAAATCGTCACGGCCAGCTAGTTCACGACGAATATGTTTCATCATGCTTTCGCGCAGGCGCGCGTTAAACGCGCTGATCGATTCAGAGCCGCCTTGCCACGTCGGGTCGATTTTTAACGCCTCAAACAAGCCATCACCAAAAGCCCAAAATAATTGAAAGCGATACCAGGGGGCGTAGAAGGGAACGTTGTTTAGTACCCACTTGGTATCTTCGCTGACCACGCCATCGATGTTGGGTCGGCGCACCACCCAACTCCCCGAGCGTTGTAAAACGGTGAGTGATTCAACTTGTGCGGCAATAGCGGGGCCTACTTGTACGGCACTGGCTCCGGTACCGATCAAGGCGACTTTTTTACCTTTTAAATCGATCTGGTCGGGCCACTGGGCGGTGTGAATGACTTGACCTTGGTACTGTTCAAGGCCCGGTAGTTTTGGGATCGCAGGGCGGTTGAGTTGACCGACTGCGCAAATGACTGCGTTCGCCTGGATGCGCTCAACGCTTTCGGCTTTATTAGCTGTCAGGCTAATTGTGTGGTTTGTCGTCTTGCTCGTTACCTGAATGGTCCAGGTTTGCGTCGCTTCGTCAAACACGGCTGATGACACTTCAGTATTAAAGCGAATGTGTTTGCGTACCTCATACTTATCAGCGCAATGTTGTAGATAAGCTTGAATCGCGTCACGTTGCGAAAAATAGTTTGGCCAGTTGTTGTTGGGCTCAAACGAAAATTGATAAAAATGATTAGGCGTATCCACCGCGCAACCTGGGTAGCGATTCTCGTACCAAGTGCCACCGACCTCAGCGTTCTTTTCAAAGATTGTGTAGGGAATACCAAGTTTGCCAAGCTGGATGGCAGCGCACAGGCCCGAGGCACCGGCACCGATGATAGCGACGTGAATATCGTTTGTCTTAGCGCCGGACTGCACCTCGCCATGAGCCGCTGACTGCGAAAGGTTAAGCATGTGCTGATCACTGACTTGCAAGCCCACCTGCTCAAGCAACATCGGAACGTAGGCTTCAGAAACTTGTTGACCAACGGCTGCACTCATCATTTTTTGTATGACTTGGCTTGAGGGCTGCGCCATGACTGGCGCGCTACTCTTGCTCATCTCAACCATACAGGTCGCCATACGATTGCGGATATCGCTCGCGAGTTCTGGGGGGATCGATTCAAGATGCTCCCAGGCGCCACGAATATGCGGCGTGATGTGCTCAAGCAGTGACAGATCACCTGTCATGTGGATCAGCGACATTGCTAATGGGACTGGGTTTGCGCCTTCAAGGCGAGCTCGGATGAAGCTGAAATCTGGGTGCGACATAGGTGAGTAACAACGTGGTGACAGGCAGACCTCAATGTAACAAGTCTACAGTTTTTCGCTCGTAGGATCGTTATTTGAGATTCCGACATGGCGGCGTTGCGTTGCAGGCTCAGAATTTGCGGCGGCGCACCATTTTGAGTTTATGCAAGATGCCTTGATCTTGGTTTGTTTTAGTGGAAATATCTAACGATGACTACACCATTAATCTATTGTGACTTGATCGGAGATCTGCCCGCGTTGGCGGCACAACGCTGGGGCGAGCGTCATGCTTTTACCTTTGAAGATAAAAGCTGGAGCTATCAGGACGTTGAGACAGAGGTTGAGCGACTCGCGCACGCGTTGCGAGCGTTAGGGGTTAAAAAGGGTGATCGCGTTGCACTATGGCTCACCAACAGTGCAATGCTTGAGTGTTTATTATTTGCTGTCATCAGGATTGGTGCGGTCGCGGTGCCACTCAATACTCGCTATCGCACACAAGATTTGGCTTTTACGCTTAAGAATTCGGGTAGTGTGTTACTCATTTCTGCTGGTAAGAGTGGCCCTGTTAATTTTGACGCGATCTTGCTTGAAGCCTTAGACGAAGTCGCTGTCGATGCGCAAGGTCAGATGCACTCAGAGGCTGTGCCAAGCTTGAAACGAGTGGTCATAATGGGTGACTCGGCGATCCCGGGTGCCTTAGGATGGGAGTCTTTTAGAGATCTTGGTGAGTTGCCGCGTGACGATTCGCAAGCGTGGAATGATCAAAGTTACCAACGTCATCAAGAATCTCACATTCTGAACTCGCACGCTGCGATGACGCCTCAGCCAACCGATACGGCCCTAATCGTTTACACCTCGGGCACCACTGGCAACCCTAAGGGAGTACTACTCAGCCACAACGGCATGCGCTTATGCTTTGATCGTGCTGAAGCGATGCAATTGCAGGCAAGCGATATCCAGCTCACTTACTTACCGCTCTTTCATGTGTACGCCATCAGCTATTCGATGATCATGTCGTTTATGTGTGGCGGCGCGCAGGTGATCATGAGCGGTTTTCAGGTCGATCAGGCCCTTGAACTGATCGCTAAGCATCGGGTCACGGTGGTGCATGGTTTTGATGCTCACTTTAATGACTTCATGCTGGCGCTTGCTAAACAGCCCTCTGACATCAGCAGTCTGAGGTTTGGTACCTTGACCGTTGGTGCCGATTCAACCATCGAGCTTGCCCAAGCTGCGCAAAGTAAAGTCTGCCCGACCTTATCAGGTTATGGCGTCACCGAGCTGTGGGGCGGGGTGACTTTAACCCCTCAAGACGCAAATCTTGAACAACGCTGTGCTGCCAGTGGTTATCCGTTGCCAGGCGTTGAGTTACGGGTGATCAATCCCGATACCCAACAGCCAGTTGCGACAGGCGAGGTCGGTGAAATACAGGTACGTTCGTACAGCCGCATGATCGGATACCACAATCAGCCTGAAGCCACCGAGCAAGTGTTTGATCAAGATGGTTGGTACAAAAGTGGTGATGCCGGAATCTTGCGCGCCGACGGTCATGTACGCTTTGTAGTCAGACTTAAGGATATGTTGAAAGTCGGGGGCGAAAATGTTTCACCTGCTGAAATTGAAGGCTTGATTGCGACGTTGTCTGGCGTTGAGTACGTGGCGGTGGTAGGTAAGTCTGATGCACGCTTGTCTGAGGTGCCTGTGGCTTTTATTGTCAGCGCAGCGTCTGGGCCCAAGCAGGCACAGCAAGTTATTGCTCACTGTAAAGGCAAGATTGCTAGCTTTAAGATTCCGGTCGAGTGCTATTTCGTAGATGCCTTACCTATGACGCCCACCGGGAAAATCCAAAAAGAAGTCCTGCGCATGCGCTTGCGTGCAATGCTTAGCAACCAAAACGAAGGATAAGAACCATGGACTCGGTTACTGCAGAGGGTTTAAAACAACTTTTAAATAAAGAACGCATCAAAGACAACTTGGTGTCGTATTGTCGAGGTGTCGATCGTCGCGAATGGGATTTAGTGCGTGAGGCCTATCATCCAGACGCTTATGACGATCATGGTGGCTACAAGGGCAACGTTGACGGATTTATGGAATGGCTTGAACGCCGCCATCAAACGATTGAACAGTCGATGCACTTCCTCGGAAATTGCAAGATCGATTTTTTAAGCGATACCGTTGCTGTGGCTGAAACCTACTGCGTAGCCTATCAGCGTTATGGTCACGAAGCGCTTGAGACGATTAAGTTATGGTTGGGTGATGAACCTTTGCAAGAGGGCAAGAAGGTTGTGGTTGAGCTTCTGTGTCGCTACGTTGACCGCATGGAATGCAGACAAGGTGTTTGGAAGATTGCGAGTCGTATCGTCGCAATCGAAGACGTCAAAGCGGATCAACAAGTGGATCGCCTGCAGTCGATTTGGGCGTTGGCTAAACGCGATCGCTCTGATGCCCTATGGCAGATGCTTGCGGGTTCAGCTGACGCAAAGCGCTAATTTTCTGTACCATGCTTGTCAGGCAATTATTTCAAAGTATCAAAAGCAAGTTTCATACTTGTCTTAAGCTGAATACGTTGTAAAGTTTTAAACGCTTTATAAGTTTCAATAGCTTCAGAAATCAGTTTCAACGAGTCAGAAGTGATAAGAACAATCAGGAGACAGCAGTGGATTTAAAACTCAAGGCTAAGCGTGCGCTTGTGACTGGTGCCTCAAAAGGCATTGGTAAATCGTGCGCAATGGTGTTGGCCCAAGAGGGGTGTGAGGTTCTGCTAGTGTCGCGCGACGGCGCTGCCTTAAAAGAGTTGGCTGCAGAGATTAAAGCTACCACGGGTGCCAAGGTTGACTATTTGTCGGCAGATCTAAGCGCAAAAGGTTCGGCAAAGACCGTCAGCGACTGGGCCGGTGATATTGATATCTTGGTCAATAACGCAGGTGCCATCCCCGGCGGGGATCTGCTGACAGTAGACGAAGACACGTGGCGCTCAGCCTGGGATTTGAAAGTGTTTGGCTACATCAATCTTTGTCGCGAAGTCTATCGCAAGATGAAAGCTCGGCATGAGGGCGTGATTGTTAATGTTTTGGGTGCGGCAGGCGAGCGCCTGACCTCGTCTTATATTGCGGGCTCAACCGGAAATGCCGGCTTGATGGCCTTCACCCGCGCGTTGGGCGGCAGCTCGCATAAAGACGGTATTCGCGTGGTGGGCGTTAGCCCTGGGCCTGTTGCAACGGATCGCCTGACCAAAGTGTACAAGCAGCGTGCTTTGGCCATGTACGGTGATGAAAATCGCTGGACCGATTTGGTGGCGGGGATGGCCTTTGGTCGTCCGGCTACCCCTGAAGAGATTTCTTACACGGTTGCCTTCGTCGCCTCAGAGCGCTCGTCGTATACGACCGGTATTTATATTACGATTGATGGCGGACTGGCTGCAGCGAATTAATCGATTTAAAACTTTACTCATTCAACAACGCACGATAAGGGAAGACAAGCATGAATAACGACGATCTGTACCAAAAAGGCATGGAAGTCCGCCGGACTTTGCACGGTGAGGCAAGTTTTAAAAAATCAAATACAGTCACCTACGGTGATCCGTTGATGACCAACTTTATCAAGGTTGCCACGACGTCGGTATTTGGTGCCTTGTGGGCTCGTCCGGGTCTTGATTTAAAAACACGCGCGCTCGTGGTGATGGTGTCAGACGCTTGCACAGGCCAAGAAGCTGAACTTCATATCCATATGATCTTCGCCCTCAAGCAGGGTTGGACAGAAGAAGAGATCACTGAAGTCTTGCTGCAATTGATGGGCTATGTCGGTGCACCTAAGATTCGCGAAGCCATGCTGATTGCGGTAAAAGTGTTTGCAGAGTACAAGGCAAGTTTGAAAGCTGCTAAGAAGGCGCCTAAAAAAGCCGCTAAGAAAGTGACTAAAAAGCCGGCGAAAAAAGCACTTAAGTAATTGACGTTGCTGCGCGCTAGGATCTCGTGCATTGGTCCACAGTGACCAGCCATCATGCCTACGTGCAAGCGTGTAAGAAGATGAAAAAAGACCTCAAACAATGCTGGCGTTGTTTGAGGTCTTTTTCTTGTTCGTTGCAGAAAGCCTTGCGGTGGTGACAGTGGTTCGTTGTAATGCCTCGCTGCCAGCCACCTTGTCTTAACTCAAACAATGTTTTTAATAACCAGTGTTGCCCGACGGAGCGGTCGGCACAGCTGGTGTCCAACCCGTTAAACGACCGACTTCAGCTTTTACAAAGTTTGACATGGCAGCACGGTCATTAACCAGCATCACCATTTGAAAGCCTTGATCGATATAGCGTTGTGAGTACTTAGAACTACCAGTGTGCATACCTGCCACAACCTTATGCTTTTTACACAGTTCAAGCATGCGGTTCACGGTTGCGACATGCAAGGGCTCATCGTTATCCATCACTGGGGGCAAGCCCAGCGCCAACGCCAAATCGGTTGGTCCGATGTAGGCGCCATCAAGGCCTGGTGTTGAAATGATTTCTTCCATCTTCTCGATGCCCTCGGGGGTTTCGATCATGACGATACAGAGCATTTCTTTGTCAGAATGTTTTTGGTAGTCGGCGCCACTGTACATAAATGCACGGTTTGGGCCGTTACTGCGCATGCCTGTTGGCGGGTAGCGGCATGCGGCGACGGCACGCTCGGCTTCTTCACGATTGCTGACCATCGGTACGATCACGCCATAGGCGCCCGCATCGAGTACCTTCATGATCATTGAGGGTTCGTTCCATGGCACACGCACTAAGGGAGTGACGTTGGTGGTTGAAATTGCGGTGAGCATTGGTACGACGTCTGAGTAGTCAATGCAACCGTGCTGCATGTCTACACAAAGCCAGTCGACCCCAGTGTGGGCCATGACTTCTGCCGAAAACCCGCTAGGGATTGAAAGCCAGGCGCCAACGGTGGTTTTGCCTTCACGCCATAATTTTTTGAGGTTGTTCATACGCATAGCGAGTTCTCCTTAAATTGTCTCGTGTCTTAATATAGCCTTGTTTTGCTTGCTTCACCCAAGCGGCTTCGCTCTGTCACTCAGCGCTTAAGCCTTTGGTAAACCGTCAATAAACTCTACCATCCGTCTGCGTTGTGCGGCATCAGGCAAACGCCCGGTTGCAGCCCCCATGTTATCGATCATGTTGGCTGGGCGACTGGTTGCCGGGGTCGCAACCGTCACAGCAGGGTGGCTAGCCACATACTTCAAAAAGAATTGCGCCCAGGTGGTCGCATCAAACTCACGCGCCCACTCTGGCACCGTGCGGCCTGCCACACGACTCCATAGCCGTGTGCGACCAAACGGGGCATAGCAAAGCACAGCGATACCGCGTTCTTGGGCTAACGGCAAGATCACCTCTTCGGCATAACGACCATCAATCGCGTAATCGGTGCCGATGAAATCCAAGGGTTCGCTACGCATGGTCGCAATCAGTTCAGCGTACTGATTTTCAAAAGTCGTGGTGACGCCTAAATAGCGGATCCGACCCTGTTGTTTGTATTCTTTTAGGATCGGCAGTTGTGTTTTGATATCACCCATATTGTGAATTTGAACCAAATCAATCACGGGTTTGCCAACACGTTTAAACGAAGTTTCGAGTTGCGCGCGCGCGGCTGCAGCATCGGCGACGCCACCCTTTGCAACATTTAGTTTTGTTGCCCAAAACAAGGTCTTTTGTATGTTGAGCTCTTGGGCAATACGGCCTGAGACCTCTTCAGAGGCGCCATAGCTTGGCGCGGTATCAAACAAGGTGCCACCAAGCTCGACCATTTTTTCGAAGACCGACTTCAAGGCTGCGTGATCTTCGCTGCGTGCGACTTGCGCGAAGGTTGCCGAGCTGCCCAAACCGATTAGCGGAAGTTTTTCGCCCGTTTTAGGGATGGCACGCATTAAAAGTGGTCCGGCAGGCTTGGCGACAGGCGTTTGCGCCAGTGCTGAACCAACCGAAAGTAAGCCGGCTGTGCTCACAGCCATTCCGAGTAGTTCGCGACGAGTTGTCATTTTGTGTTTCCTTGAAATTTATGTTGAGCGACACCGAGCCAGATCCCTAGTGCGATCCAGATGATTGAAAGTGGAACGACGACAAAGGTCAAGCCTGCCAAGCCCATACCGAGTTTACTTAATAGGCCTTCTGTTTGAGCGCCAATGACATCTCCTCCACGATACACAAAGGTGTCAATAAATGCCTTTGCCTTGTAGCGATCGCTGCGCGGCACCACGGTAAACAAGGTTTCGCGAGCGGGGCGCATCACCCCGCGCTGCACAGCTTTAAAACTTGCATCTAAAACGATTAAGGCGGTGAGCGAACCCACGATCGCTAAACCAATAAAGCCCAGTGCTACCGTGATCGGCAAAAGTGCCAAGGTGAAGGCCACGCCGAGTCGCTTCATGAGATGGCCCGTGATGAGGGCCTGTAAGACAAAGGTGGCAACTTGTGTGATGAAATCGATACGCGCAAAAGCAGCGGTTCGGGTGTCGGTGTCAAGGCCAAGGGCTGCGATCATTTGCAGGCGGGTGAAATAAATAAAGGTTGCAATCACGGCGACGATTAACACATAGACTGCCGTAGCAAGCAGGTAGGGTGACCGAAACACCGTCAGCAAGCCTTCGAAGGCATTGCCGCCAATCACCTCGTGATCGCTGTTCGGTTGAGATCCTGCTGCAGGTTGCAACAGGCTAAAGCGCCAGGCTGCGATGACGGCTAGGACTAAAAAGGAAGCAGAAATCAAAAGTAAAGCTGCCGTGCCCAGAGGCTTGGCTAAAACACTTGCCAGCCAAGGGCCAAAGATCGCACCCAGGGTGCCACCTAAGGCAATGGCTCCAAAGAGGCGTTGACTTTGTTCAAGGGTAAAACGATCAGCCATGAGTGCCCAAAACAGCATCGTCGCAAACAGATTGAAGACACTGAACCACACATAAAACACTTGCCCTGAGGTTTCACCCACGGCTTTAGGAGCCAGCACCAGTAAACAATAAAATATGACTAAGCCGAACGCAAAGAACAAATAGGTGGCGGTGATGAACACCATTCGTCTAAAGCGGCTCACCAAGAAACCGAATAACGGATTCATGGCAAGGGTGACCACCACGGTTGCAATAAAGAGCCAGCGAATCGCCTCGATGCCGCGCTGCATACCAAGTGCCTCGCGGGCCGGGCGTACCACCATGAGTGCAGTCAAGACGCAAAAAAAGAAAAGCCCCGCCACTAGGGTTTGCGCAAGCTCATCGCGGCGCACGTTGGTAAAGGTTTGAAGTAAAGTTTTCATGCTGTGGCGGCAAAGACGTCAAAGCGCCATGTTAGCTAACGACCTTGTTTTTGCAAGAGGTTTCTCAAAAAATTCGAAGTTACCTGATGTAAGCGATAACATAGGCAATCAAACATAAAAAAGGATCGGAGATGAGCCTCATTACACGCGTTGAAGTGCACGAGTTTGAGTTTGATGCCCAAAACCTCTCACGTCAGGGGATGGCACAGTCTGTCACGTTCAAGCGAGGCTCGACGGTCCGTCTCTCTAAGTTTGCCATCGTGATCCACACTGCCGATGGCGGTCGGGGTGAATACGTCGCGCAGTGGGTGGCGACACGCTCGAGTCTTGGTCAGTTATTGATGCTTTGCCCTCGAATCATAGGCAAAGATGCTCGTGAGCGTATCGCTATCTACGAAGATCTCAAGCGTGATATCCGGCAGTTTGATCACATGGGTCATGGGTGTCTGGATATTGCGCTGTGGGATTGGGCTGGGCGCCACTACGGGGCGTCGGTGACGGAATTACTTGGTGGCTACCGTAAGCGCTTGCCGGCCTATGCAAGCACGTACCATGCTGATCGCAACGGCGGGCTTGATTGCAAAGAAGCTTTCGTGGATTTCGCCGAACATTGCCATGACTTAGGTTATCGGGCTTTCAAAGTGCATGGCTGGAACGATGGCAACGCGCGTGAAGAGGCGGCCAACGTCCTGCATTTGGCAAAACATGTGGGTGATCGCTTGACCCTGATGCTTGACCCGGCGTGTGAGCTTAGAACGTTCGCAGACGCTTTGTATGTGGGGCGCGCGTGCGATGAAGGTAATTACTTTTGGTACGAAGATCCGTATCGGGATGGAGGGGTCTCTGCCTTTGCGCACAAACGTTTACGCGACATGCTTAAGACGCCGTTACTGATGACCGAGCATGTTCGAGGTGTTGAGCCGAAAGCTGATTTTGTCTTGGCGGGCGGTACTGACTTTTTGCGAGTCGACCCAGAATACGACATGGGGATTACGGGTTCGCTGAAGATCGCGCATATGGCAGAGTCGCTCGGGCTGGATTGTGAGATCCATGCGAGCGGGCCTGCACATCGTCATTTAATGGCAGCAATACGCAACACAAACTATTACGAAGTTGCGTTAGTGGGACCCGACTGCGCTAATGCACTCGCGCCAATTTATAACTGTGGCTACACCGATCAGCTTGAATGCGTGGGTGCCGATGGCTGCGTCTCAGTACCGACCGGGCCCGGGTTGGGGGTGACCTACGATTGGGAGTTTATTGCTCGTAACCGTACTCAACTGCACGTATTTGAGTAGTTGATCGCGAGTTGACTGAGTGCATGGCAATGGTAGTCGTATGGCATTCAACGCCATACGGCGTACATTTCCGACAGCAAATATCGTTTGCGTCATCTGAATCGCTTGTAGTACAGTGAATCAGCAAAATAAGATTGTGTGGCAATGACCACTCAAGTTCACGTTCAATTCAAACTATCGTGGCAGAGACAACATATGAAAATCGCTCGTTCGTTTACAAAATTCGCCTTGGCAGCTGCGTTGACAACTTTGTCGATGGCCGCCGCCGCTCAAGTTACGTTGCGTTTTGGTCATGCCAATAGTCCAGGTGAAGTCGCCTATGACCTGTACCAAGAGTTTGCCAATAACGTCAATAAAAAATCGAATGGCCAGTTGAATATTCGCGTGTTCCCCTCTGAGCAGCTCGGCAAAGAGGTGGATTTGCTGCAGCAGCTGAAATCAGGTGCGCTTGATATTTCGACACCCTCTATGCCCACCTTGAACATTATGGTGCCGGCGTTTGAAATGCCTAGCGCTCCATTTTTATGGAAAGACTGGAAAGAAGCCGAAGCTGTGATTCGTGGCGCCGCGATGGAGCCGATTTGGACTGAGCTGAAAGACAAGCACAACATTGTGCCTCTGACAAAGATTTGGTACTGGGGCTGGCGCAACTTTACGTTTACCAGCAAAGAGGTACGTAAGCCCGAAGACATGGCAGGTTTAAAAGTGCGTGTGCCTGAGTCGCCTATTTGGGTTGAGATGGTGCGCGGGTTTGGTGCTGCACCAACGCCTATTCCTTTTGGCGAGGTCTATACCGCATTGCAACAAAAGACGGTCGATGGTCAAGAAAACCCGATCCCCACCATTTATTCGCGTAAGTTTTACGAAGTGCAGGGTGTGTTGACGATGAGTCGCCACATGCTGCAGAACAATACTTTATTGATCAACAAAGCCAGCATGGCAAAACTCAAGCCAGAGTTGCAAAAGCTCTTGCTCGACGAAGCTGAAGCGGCTTCTGCCATCAACACCCAGAAGCAGCAAGCGCTTGAGGTGTCGATGCTTGAAGATATTCGCAAATCGGGCAAAACCAAAATTATTGCAGACCCCGATCGCGATGCCTTTGCTGCGAAGATGCAAGCCGTCTATCCAAAACTTGAGGCTCGTTGGGGAACTGAGAACTGGAAGCGCGTACGCGCTGAGATTGATCAGATGCGCGCTGCCAAGTAAGGACTGTTATGTTTCAAACAGTCAAACGCCTGGGCAATGGTCTGGCCTGGCTTGAGGACGTCTTGGTGATGTGGACGGTGGCGATTATCGCCATCCTTCTTGGCCTTGGTGTGATTCTGCGCTATGTCTTCAATGACCCACTCACTTGGTCTGAAGAGTTCGTTGTGACTCTCTTCGTCTGGTCTGTGATGTTCGGTATCCCGTCTGCCCTGCGGTCTCGCATGCACATTCGCATTGACGTGTTGATTTTGCGACTTAAACCACAAACACGTAAATGGGTAGGTCTCTTGGCTTGCCTATCGGGTGCCGTCATTTTGGTGGCTGCGGTTTATGCCGGCGTGTCTTACACCCTGAACGTCTGGGGCAGCAACACACCGATGCTCGGCTATTCAATGGGCTGGATTTTTGTTTCTATGCCTATCGGCTTCGCACTCACGCTGTTACATGGTGCGATCATTTTGATCGACGAAGGCCCCGAGGTCGTATTTCAAAATGCGACAGAAACGGTCATTGATATGGCTCAGACTTAATCAATAAGTGATATTCATTTCATGTTGACCCTTCTGCTCTGTGTATTTGTCGCCCTATTGATTGTTGGTGTGCCAATCGGTTTTGCCATGCTGGGTTCAGCGATGTTGGTGATTGGCCTAGATGGTATCCCCGTGTCGGTGGTGGCACAGCGGGTAGCGACTAGCGTACAGTCGTTTCCCTTATTGGCGGTGCCCCTGTTCACGTTGGCTGGTGCGTTGATGAACGAGTCTGGCATCAGCGAGAGGTTGTTTAACTTTACGCGTGCCTTCGTCGGGCACATCCGCGGCGGGTTGGCTCAAACCGCAATTGTGGGTAATGTCTTTTTATCAGGCATTTCTGGTTCATCGGTGGCCGACTGCGCAGCGACTTCTCGCGTCTTTGTTCCACAACTGACAGAAGCTGGCTATGGCCGTGGTTTCGCCGCTGCAGTGTGTGCCGCTGCAGCCACGCTTGGGCCGATTATTCCACCTTCAATTTTGATGGTGATTTATGCCTGGCAAGCCAATGTCTCGCTGGGCGACTTGTTTATTGCTGGTCTGATACCGGGCGTTGTCATGGCCGGTGCGATGATGTTGGTGATTGACTGGACTGCTCGCAAACGCGGTTTCCCCAAAGACGCGGCGTTCAGTCGTACTCGACTCTACCAAGCGTTCCGTCACGCGTTATGGGCGCTGGCGATGCCGGTCTTGATTCTGGTTGGTTTTCGGATGGGCGTGTTCACTGCAACGGAGATCGCTGCAGTCGCCTGCGCGTACTCGTTAATTATTGGCCTCTTTGTCTATCGCACTTTGACGTGGAGTAGCTTGCCGGCCATTTTGCTCGCCACTGGTCGTGAGACCGCTGCGATTTTGGTGATTGCGGCAGGTGCAGCCCCTTTTGGCTGGATTTTGGGTGTTGAGCAAGCTCCCCAGCAGGTAGCGGCCTTGCTAACGTCGATTACGACTTCGCCTTGGGCGATTTTGCTGATCTTGAATGTGGCCTTGCTGATCGCTGGGATGTTTATGGAAACACTCGCCATCATGATCATCGTGGTGCCGATTTTGATTCCGTTGTTAACGGCACTTCAAATTGATCTTTTGCACTTTGGCATTGTGTTGCTGGTGAATTTAGTGATTGGGCAAATCACCCCACCTGTGGGGGTGTTAATGTTTGTCGCCAGCTCGGTCTCGCGTACTCATCTCGGTCTGATCGTCAAAGAAATAGGCCCGTTTGTGTTTGCACTGATTGCCGCGCTTGCAATATTGACCTACATCCCAGCAATCTCAACTTGGTTACCTAGTGTGCTCAATCATTGAGTCAAAACTACATTGCTAGCCTGAATCGTCTTCGACCAACGTTAAAACACCGCAAGCGCTAAGGCGCTTGAAAAAAAAGCGCCTAGCTCTTCACATTGATCTAAGGATGGTTGGTCAAGGGTCTTGGCCTGAAGAATCTGCTCTTTGGTTTGTGCTTTCGTTAAAATCACTTTTGATTCGGCGACCTTTTTTAGACGCCAACCCGTTGCAATCTTCTCGAGTTGTCTCAGGGCACCGTGCCCATCACTGCCCGCACAGATTAACGCAGCGTAGGGGCGCCCGTTGAGTTCGTCGAGCACCTGATAGAAGGTGCGATCAAAAAAGTCTTTCATTATTCCACTGAGCGACCCAAGCATCTCTGGCGCAATAAAGATATAGCCGCTCGCTTCACGCAGGTGTTCGGGCTGCACGTGCTGCGCGTGCCGCAAGATCACTTCAATCTCTGGCTCTTTTCGTGCGCCTTGGGCCACTGCCTGAGCGATTTGCTCAGAGCCTCCAGTGATCGAATGAAAGATAATTAGAAGTTGTTTCATTGCTTTCACTTTTTAGCTTTACGTTGATACAAGAATTTCAAATGGCAACGTCAAGCATGGACTTCAATAGACCGCCGTTCAAGGTGAGGGTGCAGCGCGAAACCACAAGCCGCGCTTGAAGCAACTGAGGGTAAAGAAACCGACTGCTACGGCTGCGACAACATAATGTAGCTGTTGATAGCCGACGAAAAATGCCGACTCCGGAGTTTGCCCCGCTGCAAGCCCACTGGCTTCGCCGCGATCCACCAACCATAGCCAACAGACTGCACCAGTGACGATCCCGAGCATTCGGGTCAAGACAGCAAGGCTACCAGCCACACCGCGCGACTGAGGCGGCAGGTCAGCCATCATCCAATCCGAATACACAACTTGAAACAGCCCGAGTCCGGTTCCTTGTATCGCGATGCTAAGCACCATGAACGTCACTGAAACCGAAGACGACCAAAGGCATATGGCCAGTAATCCTAAGCAACAGAAACAGGCAGCAACAAAGCCGGTTTGGTTGAGTCCAACGCGTCGTACCAGCGCTGGGGTAGCTGCAGCCCCTACTAAGCCACCGAGTGCCCACGCAACCAATAAGCCACCGCTTTGCGCAGAGTCCCAGTGCAGTACCCGAATTAAGTAGTAAGGCAAAATCAGCGGGATTGAAAAACTACATAGTTGAACGATTACGCACGAGGCGTTCACCCAGCCAAAGTTTGAATTGCTGCGTAAGGTATTCATTAACAATCTCAGTGTTGAGACTGATTCTGTTTTTTTTGTGGCGTTGCGCGCGCCGTGAGCCCCGTGCTGCAAGCGCGGATTGTGAAGTGCCAAACAGGCCAAGGCGACTAAAACAATCGGCACACGGATCCAGTAAACACCGGTCCAACCCATCCAGGCAATGCTATAGCCGCCAATCAGCGGTGCCGCAACCGTTGCGAGGCCAGCCATGCTGCCGTACATCGATAAGGCACGCGTGCGCTCGTGTTCTGCATACAGAAAGGTGACCAGCGCAGGGCCGCACGACAAAATTAGGGCAGCTGAAATACCTTGTAGCACGCGTGCGGCTAGCAACCAGCTGTAAAAAGGCGAAACCGCACAGAGTGCAAACGCAAGCGCGCCGAGCACTAAGCCAAATCTAAACACGCGCAGATGCCCAATACGATCGCCAAGGGCGCCAAACCACAGCACAAGACTGCCGTAGGTCAACACGTAAAACAAGGCAACCCAACGAATTGTTTGGGTTTGAATCTGAAACGCCGCCGAGATCGCCGGAAACGCGACGTTGACGGCGAAATCAAGTGGGCCGACCGAGGCACCAAGGCCTACGGCGACCACCGCGAGTAAATTAACAAGAGAAGATGCTTTCGCTACCTGCAAATCGCTGGGGTTTGACACGCTTGAGGATTACTCTACCTTAGCGCCAGAGATTTGAACAACCTTGGCCCATTTTTCAGTCTCGGCCACAATAACTTTGCCGAAATCTGCTGGAGTGCCTGCAATCGATACCCCACCCAACTCTGCCAAGCGCTTTTGCATCACTGGATCCGCTAAGGCCTTGTTGACTTCAGCATTCATCTTTGCGATCACGTCGGTGGGCGTGTTTTTTGGCATGCCGATCCCGAACCAAGCAGTCGCCTCATACCCTTTAACGGTTGCGCCAACGGTGGGCAATTCGGGCGCTGAAGGCTCAATCCCTTCTGAGGTGACGCCTAGGGCGCGGATGCGACCGCCTTTGATGTGGACAACTGAAGAGGGGAGATTGTCAAAAAATACCTGTACCTGACCGGCGGTGAGATCGATCAAGGCTGGGCCTGCACCTTTATAAGGGACATGCAGCATATTGCAGCCGGTCATGGCTTTAAATAATTCGCCTGACAAATGCGTTGAGGTGCCGTTACCCGAAGAGGCCATGTTCACCTTGCCGGGATTTGCTTTGCAATACTCGACAAACTCGGCCACATTTTTGACGGGTAGGCTGTTGGTGACCACCATGACGATGGCCCGCTGCTCCGTCCTCGCCTCCAGCTCCAGCTTCCGCCGCTGCCGGAACGACATGTTGGCGGCGGCGGCGGGCGACGCGGGCGTGGGCGCCGCGCGGGGGGCGGCGTCGTCAGACCTGCAGGGGGTGACCACCACCGCGGCGCCGGGCGGCCGCTTCTCGCCCGATCCCGGGCCGCCGGTCGAACAGGCGGCCAGCAGGGACATCGCCGTGATCGCTGCAGCGATCATCACGAGGAGTTTGCGCATGACAGGATTGTCGCACCATGAGCCAGCAATCCCGCGTTGTTTTCTCCGGAGTCCAGCCGACGTCGGATTCGCTCCACCTCGGCAACGCCCTCGGTGCGGTCGAGCAGTGGGTCGGCCTGCAGGGCGACTTCCAGACGTTCTTCTGTGTGGTGG
>CALCPT010000468.1 GCA_937897265.1 uncultured Alcaligenaceae bacterium | reverse complement strand
GTCGACCGTCGCTCGACTCAATAATCTCTGGGATGCCATTTTTATGAATGTGTAGTCCGCTCATGCAACAGCCTCCTCGCGATTTACCTGTAAGCGATCAGATTGCAATTCCAAAACCATTTTCTCAAGTCCGTTGGCGCGCAGTCTTACCTCCATCTCGTTTGGTGACACAATCACTCGCTCAACCAAGAGGCGCACAATCCGAGCCTGCTCGGCGGGAAATAGCTGATCCCAAATAGCGTCAAGGCGAGTCATCGCAACCGTTGCTTTGGCCTCGTCAAGGCTTGGATCTAATCTGATTGCATGTGGCAGAACCTCGGCAAGCAGTTCTGGTGCGCGCAAAAGGGTTCGCAATTGCTCAAGCACTGCCGACTCAAGCTCCGCTGCAGGCATTCGCGGTAGACCAGAAGCCCCTGGATATTCCTTAACATCCCTCTGCGGGATGTAATACCGATAACTTCGCCCACCTTTTTTTGTTGTGTGAATCGGTGACAAGGCACGACCATCATTTCCAAAAACGATACCCTTGAGCAAGAAATCAGCCCTACCTCGATTTTGACCGGCCCGGACTCGATAATTTGTAGACAAAATTGCGTGAACATCATCCCAAAGTTTGGGATCGATTATCGGTTGATGCTCACCCGGATACCACTGTTCTTTGTGCCGTAACTCACCTAAATACGTTCGATTGTGAAGCAGTTTATGGATGAGCCCTTTATCAATCGGCTTACCTTCTCTGACTCGACCATCCTGGGTGGTCCATGCTTTGGAGGTTGCACCGTCTAACTGAAGCTCTTTGACGAGCTTGGTTCCGGACCCTAGTTCAACAAACCGCTCAAATATTTGCCGGATTAGTTTGGCTTCTTTTGGATTGGGTACCAGGCGACGGTTTTCAACGTCGTACCCCAAGGGTGGTACCCCGCCCATCCACATGCCCTTCCTTTTGCTGGCTGCGATTTTGTCCCGAATGCGTTCGCCGGTGACTTCTCGCTCGAACTGTGCAAATGACAAAAGGACATTGAGCATGAGCCTGCCCATTGATGTTGTGGTGTTGAATTGCTGGGTGACAGAGACAAATGACACCCCTTGCCGCTCAAAGACCTCAACCATTTTCGAAAAATCTGCCAAGCTTCGAGTCAAACGATCAATTTTGTAAATAACAACAACGTCAATTTTTCCAGCCTCAATGTCTGCCATTAGTCGTTTGAGCGCAGGGCGATCCATGTTGCCGCCCGAAAATGCCGGATCGTCATAATCATCTGCAACGGGGATCCACCCCTCTGCTCTCTGGCTTGCCACATAGGCATGCCCAGCATCTCGTTGAGCATCAATTGAGTTGTACTCTTGATCAAGACCCTCTTCACTTGATTTCCGCGTGTAAACAGCACAACGCATGCGTTTTTTAAAGGTATCGTTCATACACGGGCTCACTTTTTAGTTGGAGTTTTCGCATTCGGCCTAGCCCGCAAACCGAAAAACAAGGGTCCTGACCAGCGTGTTCCGGTAATTTCAAAGGCGATCTTTGACAAACTTTCGTATGGTCGACCATCAAACTCGTAGCATCCGGTTGATGTAGCGATAACGTGATATTCCTTGCCCTGATAGACACGGGAAAGCATCGTGCCAGCTACTAAATGGTAATCCGCTTCACGAACCCTAGCCTTGCCGTTTTTAATTAATGCGTCGATTCGGCGTTTATTACGATCCAGCAAATTGCGATCAGTTTTGTAGAGTTCAAGCTCCTGAAGCTTGTGAGCGATGCGTCGCTCCAAAAACTGTCGGTTATGTGTTGGCGTGTCGCTTCGAAATAGCTTGCGCCATAAAACTTTGAGATCTGGCATTGCCAGTTCTGGTAGCTGCACGATTTGCTGCACCACCGATTGTGGCATTGCTGGTTTATCAATTTTTGCCTTCATTAAGACTCCTTAACTCCGTAGTTGACGGTGTCTCTATGAACGCTCTGGTGACCAGAAAATCCAAGTCCTAAATGACTCTTGAAGACCACATTTGCGGACTTTTCAACAGATTGATCCCTCAAACGGGAAATGCCTCTCGCCAGCAGGGAAGCCACCTCGTCCATGCGCTCAGTCACCGTCATAGATTCAGGTGTGCAGCGTTTGATTTTTTGCATTGGTTACCAGTCCTTGATGTTCAACAATCGAAGGAAAAAATTGTCCTCGAATGGCGATGGCAATACCAGATGGAAGTTTGGGACTGGTGCGGAAAGATGCTGGAAATTGCTAGCTCCAGCGAAAACTACGGAGCGTTGACTTCCAACACGGGATGGGCTTAGCGATTCAGGGATTGACCGCTGCGCGTGAAGCGATCAAACGTATCCTCTTCTGGTTCGCCCTCATCATGAGTGGGGCGTCGCCATTCAGCCTCTGGCAGCAACAATAGGGTCAACTTGTAGTCGTATTGACCGGCACTTTTGACCAACTCTTTAGCGTGAACATGGCCTGGCTCAGTGGGGAACCAGTTGTTTGCACTAACTTCTCGCTGGCTATTGAGCTTGTGAGCATTGGCGCTGTGCGCCAATGCATTCTTGGGCAGTTCAATAATGTTCTTTCGAG
>CALCPT010000467.1 GCA_937897265.1 uncultured Alcaligenaceae bacterium | reverse complement strand
ACCGTGCCATCCGCCCCGATTGGGCCGCGCACACTGATTTCGTCGTGTTTGAACATGCGGATCTCCACGGTATCGCCGGCACGCAACGAGTAGGAGGAGGACTCGGATTGCTGCGGCATGGTGATGGCCTTGCGGACCTCCTGCGCCTGTGCGGCCGCAGCATGCCCCGGTTTACCTAACGGCTGGCCATGCAGCGAAGCGACTTGGTCGGCTCCAATGACAATGTGATCGGGGTAGCTCTGAGCGATGTGCTGTGCTTTGGCGATCGCAAGTCTTAAGGCAAGTTGCTCTGGCTGCTCGCCAGGCAAAGGCGTTTCATCGACATCTGGCGAGATTGCAAGAAAAGGAATTTTTAGCCGCAAGAGGAGTTCTTGGCGGTACTTTGAGCTTGAGGCAAGGATTAAACGAGTTGTCACGAGGGTATTTTGAACTTCAGACAAGGATTAAAGAAGGGCGTGCGAGGCTGTTTTGAACTTCAGGTCAGGATTAAATGAGAGGCCACAAAAGGTAAAGTAGTGTTGGTCTGTCTATTGACGCTAAGGGGGTAAACACGCTATTATCTCTTGCTTTGCTGCTTTTGTAGCGGCACAAAAGCTCGCGCAGTCATACCGCGCTGCGGTTCTGTTCTAAAAGCGAAAAGGCGGCAAGGATAAGAGGATGTCAAAAGATCTTAGTCCAGGCTTTCGATTAGGGGTGCCGCCAGTCGTTGACGTGTTCGAGTTTGCGCGCCGCGGTCAGTTGATAGAAGGGGTATTTTCTGTCAATCGGCTAGATCGCTTGCTTGAAGATGTACCAGAGCAACCGTTTGCAGAGTTGGTTGCTCTTGAGCACCCCCCGCAGCACCCCGGATTGGTAAAATATTCGCTTCAGGGGCGGCGCAGTAAAGTCGGTAAATTGCAGTTGGTTGTAAAAATTCAGGCTTCGCTCTTGCTTGAGTGCCAAAGATGCCTTGGGGATTTAATGTTCCCGGTCGATCGGCAAACAGTATTTGAATTAGTGGTGCGTGAGTCCGACCTCGATCAAGGTGATCTTGAGGATACCGATCTAGACGCACCTGAAAAAATAATGGGATCTCCAACATTCAATTTGTTAGAGCTTGTTGAAGACGAAATGATTTTAGAAGTGCCCTATGTGCCTCGGCATGAAATATGTCCTGAGCCCTTAGGTGAGGTAGAAACTGGAGCGAAAGCTGCAGATTCCGCCGCAGATGTACAGCGCCCCTCTCCTTTTGCAGTATTGGGGCAGCTTAAGATTAAAAGTCAGTAGTTATTATTTAGATGGTTGGCGTACAATTCGCCGATCCACAGGAGTTGTCATGGCTGTTCAGCAAAATAAAAAATCCCCATCAAAGCGCGGTATGCACCGCTCGCATGATTTTTTGGTTAACCCATCTACTGCGGTCGAGCCTAACACTGGCGAGCAGCATCTGCGTCACCACATCAGCCCAACTGGGGTGTATCGTGGCCGTAAGATCCTCAAGACTAAGACTGACGAATAAAGCGGGTTTACGGGCTACTGGCCCCCACGCTCGCCGCTGCATCCTCACGTGTCTGCCGTGATTCGTATCGCGATTGATTGCATGGGTGGTGACTCTGGGCTTCCAGTCACAATCCCTGCTGCGTTCGCTTTCGCCCAACGCTTTTCGGATACGCATCTGCTACTGATTGGGCTCTCTGAGCCTATCAAGCAGGCAGTCGCTGAGCACGCTAAACATTATCCAGACGTGTCGCTAGACCGCATGACAATTGTTGCGGCGACTGAGGTCGTCCATATGGACGACTCTGTTGAAATCGCGTTGCGACGAAAAAAAGATTCTTCTATGCGGGTCGCTGCCCAAGCGGTCAAAGACAATCAGGCAGACGCCTGTGTCTCGGCGGGTAATACCGGCGCCTGGATGGGAATCTCAAAATACGTTTTAAAAACACTAGACGGCATTGACCGACCAGCGATTGCGTCCGTCTTGCCGAACCAACTCGGTGGCACGACCATCATGCTGGATTTAGGCGCGAACGTTGATTGTTCGGCTCAGCATTTATTGCAGTTCGCCATCATGGGTACCGCATTTGCGCAGGTCGGTAAACAAAACCCTAACCCTTCAATCGGCTTACTGAACATTGGTGAAGAAGCGATTAAAGGCAACGAGGTTGTGAAGCAGGCCGGTGAATTGCTGCGTCAGAGTTCATTAAATTTTTACGGCAATGTCGAGGGTGACGATATTTTTAAAGGTACCGTTGATGTTGTCGTGTGCGATGGCTTTGTTGGCAACGTTGCGCTTAAAACAGCAGAGGGTGTTGTTCGCATGATGTCGCAGATGTTGCGTGAGGCCTTTACCCGCAGCTTCGGTGCGAAGCTGCTCGGCTTGGTGGCCTTGCCGGTACTCAGGCGTTTTCGCGCGCAAGCGGACAATCGTCGCTACAACGGCGCTGCGTTGCTTGGTTTACGTGGCGTTGTCATTAAAAGCCATGGCTCGGCAGACGCGATTGCCTTTGGGTTTGCGCTAGATTGCGCACGCGCCTCGGTGGTAAATCATTTACTCTCGCGCACGACGGCGGCCATTGCGCAATTGACGCAAA
>CALCPT010000466.1 GCA_937897265.1 uncultured Alcaligenaceae bacterium | reverse complement strand
ACATTGACGAAAGCGGATGCCGTGACCGTCCCGACTCTCAGGACTCATCACTCAGGAATCATCACTCATCACTGCCCTTAGCCGCCTGTGCTGCCTGCGCCGCCTGTACTACCTGACTTTGTTGAGCTACACGATCCGCTTGAGCCACACGATCCGCTTGAGCCGCTTTTGCAGCCTCGGCTGCAAGCTCGGCTTGCTCTTCTTGGGCTGCTTCCGCGTCTCGCTGTACCTGCGCCTCTTTCGCAGCCTGTGCTTCTCTGACAGCCTGCGCTTGATGAGCCGCTTGCGCTGCCTCGGCTGCCCGTGCAGCTAGCTCAATCTGAGCTGGAGTCCTTTCAGGTGCGACCCAGCCGGTCTCAATTAAGTCTGCGTTCGGCTCTATGCTCACCACTTCAGCGGCCTCATGCATTGCCGGGGCCCAGCTCGGCGTCATCGCAGGGTCAGCCAACTGCTCAAGGGCTTTCACTGTTTCGACACGTTCGTAATAGTCGTGCGCTCTCTCATCAAGTTCATTCTCGTGCTCGAGTACGACCACGGGGGGACGTTCACGTGGCCCTCGTTTCTTTTGATCGACAGGAGGAGGTGAAAAGTCTGAATCATGCATCGCTGCGATCAACGGCCAACGCTCATTGGCCTGAGCAAGCTCTTCATCACGCACAACTTCCTGATACAGATTAGGATTTTGTCCTAAAGTTTTGTATAGATTCGCAATGTCATTTGAATCTTTCATCAGCACTACCCTTACGAAACTCGACCGGCCAACAATGATTCGAGGCCTTGCCGACGCGACTCTGTATCTGTCTAGAGACTCAATTGATACTCGATACTGCCGAACTCATCAGGATCACCAATTTGTACGACACGCAACGCATCACCAGCACCTAATGTTGCCAACCACTTTTGATACACGCCTTCTAGACAAGCAGGCGCCCAGGTCGCCGTTGCATCACCAAAGGCGCCCGACATCAGGCTGCCGTGGTTCGAATCATGATGAACGATACGTAAGACACGGTCGTGTTCTTCAAGATCTACACGACCCCAATCCATATCCTTCCAGACTTCGCGCATCGCTTGCTGCAACTGCTCAAGATTTTCGCAAGGCGCCAAGGGGGTTTGAGTCGCAAAACGCATGCCGATACGTCGCATCAACTCACGCGGCTCAATCGGCTCAGTCTGTGTCGTGCACTCTTGAGCCAAAGCAGCCAACAAGCTACGCCATTGGCGCGAACATTGACGCTGAATTCGATAATCGACTTTTTCAGGCTTCACGGTCTTAAATCTCCAATTAAAAAAAAAGGCAAATGTCGAAGCAACTAAACCGTCGCGACTCGCTTGCATTGGGTACAAGGTCATTTTGCTTGGTTGTCGAGACCTGATCGACCCTAAATTGGCAAGTCCCAACCAAAAAACGCAAAACCAATCAAAACTTTGCTAGCCAAAAAACGCAAAAACTAAAGCCCTAGCGGTTAAGCGCTCGCGCTAAAGTGATCGATGGCAGCTCACCAAATTGCAGGTGGTAATAGCTTGCGAAACGCGCAGGCTTAGTAAAGCCGCAAGAAAGCGCAAGAGCGGTAATTGAGGTGCCACGTGTTGCGATCGCGAGTTGACTACGAGCTAAACTTAGCCGCTCTTGCCGTACCCACTGCATCGGCGTGACACCAAAGCGATCTTGAAATGCATAATGCAAACTGCGCTTAGACATCCGTCCAACTTGTTCAAGCGCCGTCAATGAGATTGGCTGATTCAGACGCGCCAAGATGTACTGGCAAACATGATCGAGCTTGCGTCTAGCAAACCCGCGGTCAGGTTTGACATCCACCTGGTCTAAAAACAAGGCTGGTTTTAGCATCACGGCGATTTGCCGATAAAAACAGTCGTCAAGCCCCGAAAACTCTAATAAATCTGGTTCAAACAAAAACTGATCGAGCACAGTTGTGAGCTGACGCATCACGATTTCGAATGAAACCCGCCCCACTTGAAGCTTCACTTCACGCGAGCTCAACAAATCTAATACCGGTGCGTGATCGCCTTCTAAACCAAGCATCGCTTGAGCAACGCTCTCGAGCTTTACCGGATCGATGTCAATCATCATGAAAGATCGTGTGCTCGCCTCTTCACTACGCGCGCACGCAGCAAGGTAAACCGCCGTCGCACCTGCCTCAGCGCGCAGAGAGCGCCCGGCCGCAAAAATTGTTGAATGCCCAACGCATGGAATCACTAACGTGTGATTTTCAGTCTCCTCAGAGCGCGCTCGCCATGCTGTACCCGCGCTCGCGGCAAGTTTCATGCCATTTAGCGTTAACATCGACGAGCGATGCGCAAATTCGCTATCTGGAACAAGAGACTCGCACTCTTTCAAACCAGGCACGATAAAGCGCATGCGTTGACTCATATCTTGAACGTTACCGTCAAGATGTGAGATACGGCCTCCAAAAGGCAAGCCGGGCAAAAGATCCGAAGCGTGAGAAATGGCCATGAGTGTGCCGAATATAAGACTCACTCATTGTGGGGTTCAGTCGCCAACAATGCGACCCAGATATTGCAACCGAGCACCAAACAACGCAAACTAACGAATTAGTGCATTGAACTCAGCGTGCGAGGGCCCGCGCCAGTGTGGCAGAGGGCAGCTCTCCAAATTGCTTGTTGTAATACTCAGAAAATGTGGTGGTTTTGCTAAAACCGCAATTCAAAGCCACATCGGTCACTGTTGTCCCGACTCGCGCCATCACGAGGTGACTGTGGGCTAGGGTTAGGCGTTCTTGGCGCACCCATTGCATAGGGGTACAGTCATAACGCGCCTGAAAGGCATAGTGCAAGTTGCGCCGGGACATAAACCCGACGCGCTCTAAATCCGTTAGATTCAACGGTTGACCTAAGTTCGCCAAAATATATTGGCATACTCGATCCAGACGCCTACGCGCATATGCCGCGCCAGGGCTTGCCTCGTCTATATCCAAAAACAATGCGGGATGCAACATCATGGCGACGTTGCGATAAAAATTGTCATCAATTCCGCTATAGCGCAGCAGCTCGGGCTGAAGTACAAACTGATCAACCACGCTCGCGAACTGGCAGATCGGAAGAGCACACGTCTGAACTCCAGTCACGCCAATGTATCTCG
>CALCPT010000465.1 GCA_937897265.1 uncultured Alcaligenaceae bacterium | reverse complement strand
GCAAAAAACCTGAGATTTCAGCACCTCAGGCGGTTTGTGATGTTGTCAGGGCTGCCCCGCCAAAAATAATAGTCGATCTAAATTTTGGCTCGATCGTGCTAAAATTTGGCTATGTCGTTAAAAGATGCGATTTTCACAGATAGCCAAGCCAAAGTTTATCTTTGGATTTTTGGTCAACCCGAACGCTCTTATCATTTGAGCGAATTGCGCCGTCTAACGGGATTGGGTAGTGCGTCGCTTCAGCGAGAGATCAACAGGCTAGTGGCTGCCGGTCTCGCAAACTCAACGCTGAAAGGCAATCAACGACAAATATCTGCCAATCGCCAAAGCCCATTATTTAACGAGTTAAGCAACCTCACGCGTAAAGTCATGGGTGCAGCGGCGCTGCTGACAGAAGCACTGCTACCATTCGAACAAAAAATCGAAGTCGCCTTGCTTTATGGTTCTGTCGCAAAGCAATCAGATACGGGTGAAAGCGACATTGATATCATGATTGTCGGCAGTAATTTAACGCTCAGCGAATTACTGGACCAATTATTACCGGTAGAAGAAATGCTTTGCCGTAAAGTTAACCCGACTTGTTACACGGTTAATGAATTCAAAAAAAGATTAGGCGATACAGACTCATTTGTGAACAAAGTGTTGAGCCAACCAACTATCCAACTTTTTGGAAATATCGATGAGTTCAGACGCGCTCAGTAATCTTGCCAAAATCGGCAAGATAAAAGCTGAACCGATGAATCGTGCGGAAATTGACCGCATGTTAGTGATGGCGCGCAAGCGTTTTGCAGACTCGAGCTATACGCAAGTATCTCAAGACGGTCGTTTCACTAGTGTCTATAACGCAATACATGGGGCCGCACTAGCAGCACTCCGATGGCACGGCTATCGCATTGAAAACCGTTATATTGTTTTTCAGTCTCTTGGCCACACTCTAGAGTGGCCAACCAGTCAGTGGCGTGTGTTCGATGCTGCACATCAAAAACGCAATTTGGCTGAATATGAGGGCTTTCTTGAAATCGAAGAGTCAGCAATTACTGAGCTCAGGCTACTTGCAGAAAAATTGTTTGCCGATGTAGATCGACTGATTGGTGCTGCTAAAGATACGAACTTAGCCTAAGGATGTTGCTCAAGAGTAATGGCGGTTCGTATCCCTCCTCCAGACCAAAAGCAAAAAATCTGAGATTTCAGCATCTCAGGCGGTTCGTGATGTTGTCAGTCCTGCTCCGCCAGAATTCATCGAAATATACGATTCCAACCTCAGATGGCCAAAACTGCGGCGTCCATCTCCGTTGTACTTCAGCGAAAGCTTACCCCCTACGTTTCCGGCAAAATAAATTAAATTACGTTTTTGCCGGAAACAATTTGAAGTCATTATCGAACCAACAGCGACTTCACCAAGTCAATACCTCGCAGCTTTACGAAAACTATCGTGCTGCTCAAAGTCATGCTGCGTCGTATACCTACGGTATGCGCTGGAAAACGGTACGCGGTACAGAATATCTGTTCAGAGATCAGGATCGACGCGGCAACGGTAAGTCGTTTGGGCCACGGTCGCCGCAAACTGAGGATTTGTTAGCGGTATTTTCTGCTGGCCGCAAAGCGGCAAAAGAACGTTTTCTTTTAATTACCGAAAAAATTCAAGAGCAAGCCAGACTCAACAAAGCCCTGAGGTTAAATCGTGTCCCTCGTTTTGTAGCTCGTGTGCTTCGCGAGCTCGCCCGAGCTGGGGTGCACGACAGCTTTACTGTCATCGATACCCAAGCACTGTATGCCTATGAGGCAGAGGGAGGTGCTCATTTTTTACTCGAATTACTTGCCTCAGGGGACGTTGACTTGCTCT
>CALCPT010000464.1 GCA_937897265.1 uncultured Alcaligenaceae bacterium | reverse complement strand
TGGATTGGTTGCCGCCAATGCCCCGCGTGTTTAGATCAACTTGAAAACCATTGCGCTAACCCACAATACTTGGGTGTGCATCGTCCCGGTGGTTATGCTGATCACATCATGGTCCCTGATGCACGCTATTTGATTGATATCGGTGATCTTGACCCTGCAGCGATTGCGCCTTATGCCTGCTCTGGCATCACGACCTACAGCGCACTCAATAAGATCGGTGCGAGTCTTTATCAAAAGCACCCTATCGTGATTATGGGTGCGGGTGGCTTGGGCTTGATGTGCTTAGCCTTGGTCAAAGCGTTAAATGGTGTGGGCGCAATTGTGGTGGATATCGATCCGGTCAAACGTCAAGCTGCGCTTGACGCCGGGGCCTTGGCCGCGATTGATGGCGCAGCACCAGATGCCGCGCAGCAAATCATTGCGGCAAACGGCGGCAAACTGCTGCAAGGTATTGTTGATTTGGTGGGTGCCCCTTCAACCACCGAGCTTGGCTTTAACGTCATGATCAAAGGCGGCAAGCTGGTAATCGTCGGTTTGTTTGGCGGCGCCGCACCTTGGCCAATTGCCTTTATCCCCATGAAGGCTGCGCAAATTCTGGGCAGCTACACAGGTTCGCTTCAAGAGATGCGTGATCTTCTGCAGCTGGTAAAAGACGGCAAGATCACACCAATCCCTGTACACAAGCATCCGCTTGCCGATGCAGACAAAGTGTTGACGTCATTGCGCCAAGGCAAAGTGACGGGGCGGGCAGTGTTGACTGCATAAGCGCCTAGTAGGGGCGCGAAGGCTTACTTCGCGCCTTGATACCGCTGCAACGCTAACAACACCTGCCGGGTGACAAGCGGCTTACCGGACAAGTGTTCTGAAAGACGTGCGCGCAGTGACGCACGTAGAGCAGGCTCTTGCTTAGCGTCGTCAAAATCCGGTTGCTCGGCATCTACGCCATAGCCTGTTTCTTGCAACAACATCCATTCAAACTTGCGTAGCGCACCCGCGGCAGGCGAGCCCGTTGCCAGGCTCTGTAAGGCCATCACGTAGGCATCAAACAAACCAGGGTGTGGGTCTTCACGCGGCAGCAAACGAAACAAGAGTTCGTTCATGTACCAGCATGACATCATTGCGGGGCCCTGTACGGCATGCACGCCCGCACACTCAGCGCGCGTAAGCGTTTTGATTTCGCTTGCGCCTGTCCACGACAGTAACAGGGGCTGAAACAAAGACAGCGCCGGACGCAGCACCGAGTGTGGGCGCTTAGCACCCTTGGCCACCATACTCACCCAGCCATGATCGCGTGAAAACGCTTGAACAATCAGAGAGGTTTCTCGCCAGGCCGTTGCGTGCAACACATAGCCTGGGGTTTCGTGTACGCGCGCAGCGCGTTTACTCATAGCCTAGATCGCGTAGGCTGCCCTCTTTTTCGGCCCAGCCTTTTTTAACCTTGATATACACCTCAAGGTGAATCGGTTTATCCAATAACTTGGCAATATCTTGCCGTGCCTCTGAGGCGATACGTTTCATATGGCTGCCGCCCACGCCCAACAAAATCGGCTTGTGGCTATCGCGCTCGACAATCACACAGGCTGCCACGTGCACGCCTTTATCGGTTTCTTCCCACTGCTCAATCATGACGGTACAGCCATAAGGCAATTCGTCACCGACTAAGCGAAAGATTTTTTCGCGAATCAGCTCAGACGCGATGAAACGCATTGGGCGATCAGTCAGAGTGTCTGCATCAAAATAGGCTTCGTTTTCGGGCAAGCGCTTGGCGACTTCATCAAGCAATTGATCAAGCTGATGCTTTTTGGTTGAGCTGACGGGCACCACGGCATCAAACTTATACTGC
>CALCPT010000463.1 GCA_937897265.1 uncultured Alcaligenaceae bacterium | reverse complement strand
CGTCACCCGCGGTGACTGGGCTTACCGCCTGCTTGATGCCGTGGAGGGCAAGTGGATTGCCAGCGGCAAGATTAAGGCGTCCGATATTCCCGTGAGTGTCCGCCGCAGCTTCGCGCAGAACAAAGACCTGAAGGATCGCGCGCAGCAGTTGCTGGGCGCATGGAATGAAAGCAACGCCGACGTCAAAGCCCTCATCGCTGCGAAGAAAGCGGCCTGCCTCGAAGGCGAGCCAGACATCGCTGCTGGCAAGCTGATGTTCCAAGCGACGTGCATGGTTTGCCATACCTTCCACGGCGGCGGGCAAAAGGTGGGGCCGGAATTGATCGGCAGTGGTCGTAGCAACCTTGATGCGCTGTTGGCCAACGTCATTGATCCCAATCAAATCATCGGCAACGGCTATGAAAACATCGTCGTCACCACCAAGGACAACCGCACCCTCATGGGCCGCGTCACCGAGGACACACCCTCGCATGTGAAGCTCCTCGCCATCGGCGGCGCGGAAACCGTGGTGCCGCGCGATCAGATCACGAAGGCCGAGAACACCCATCAATCCCTCATGCCCATGGGCTTCGGCAATCTCCCGGACTGGAGCGCGGCCGCTCTGCCTGCGCCGGGCGGTCCCGGTGGGCCCGGCGGCAGCGCTCTGCATCAGGCGCTCGATCACGGTGGGCGCCGTGGCGGGCTATATGACCGGCATCGGCGCGGCGCTGACCGGGACGCCCTGGCGGCCCGCCATCGAGGGCGGCATCCTCTACCTGGAGGATGTGCACGAGCACCCGTACCGCATCGAGCGCATGTTGAATCAACTGGCACAGGCGGGTATCTTAGGTAAGCAAAAGGCTTTGCTACTTGGCGGCTTTACTGATTACCGCTTGGCCGAACACGATCGTGGCTATGACTTGAAGGCTGCAGTGGCTTACATTCGCAAGACGGTCAAGATCCCCGTGATTACTGGCTTGCCGTTTGGCCACACCGCAATGAAGGTGACCTTGCCGGTAGGCGCTAAAGTAGGAGTCGCCACTGAAAAAGGCCTAGCACACTTAGTGTTGGATGAGCATCAGAATTAAAGCAGCCAGACGTCAAAAGCGGGTACCTGCCAAAGCCTCGCACAACGCAAGGCTTTGTAAAGGCAAGGATGAAAAAATTTTCATCCCCTAAAATCACCGTTGCTTGCGTTCGTGTTTAAGCGTCAGCAAGAAGGCCTTCGTTTCTTTTACCACCACACCTGAAAGTAGCAACAAGCCAACCAGATTCGGAAACGCCATCAGGCCGTTGACCACATCCGATACGGCCCACACCAAATCTAGCGAGACGACTGCGCCGATCATCACGAAAGCAGTGTAGAGGCAGCGGTATGGCACGACAACCCATTTGCCGAGAGCGTACTGCGCGCATTTTTCGCCATAGTAGCTCCAGCCCAAAATCGTTGAATAGGCAAAGAACAACAAACCGATGGTGACGATCCAGTCGCCGGGGCCAGGCAACATGCGATCGAACGTTTGTGCAGTGAGTGCCGCGCCGGTGCTGCCACCGGTATACATCCCGCCCATGACCAATACTAAGCCCGTGACCGAGCATACGATGATCGTGTCGATAAACGTGCCCGTCATCGAGACAAGTGCTTGTTTGGCAGGTTGATCGGTTTTGGCAGCAGCCGCTGCGATCGGTGCGGTACCAAGCCCGGCTTCGTTTGAAAACACACCGCGGGCCACGCCGTAGCGAATGACCGTGCCTATGGCGCCACCGGCCACTGCGCTGCCTGTAAACGCATCGGTCATGACCAGCTTGAGTGCGGGCCACAACAACTCGATATTGAGCACAATAATCAGTAAGCCACCCAACAGATAAAACAGGGCCATAAACGGCACAATGACCGAGGTGACGCGCGCGATACTTTTGATGCCGCCCACAATCACAAGGGCGGTGATGGCTGTTAAGACGGCACCCGTCAGCCAGCCGGGTACTCCAAAGCTAGAGAGCATGGATTCAGCAAGCGAATTGGATTGCACCGAGGCGCCTGTACCTAAGGCGGCGATCATGCCAAATACTGCGAAGAGCATGCCAAGCCATTTCATATTGAGGCCTAACGAGATGTAATACATCGGCCCGCCGGACATCTTGCCGTCTTCATCGCGCACTCGGTATTTGACGGCGAGTAAGCCCTCGGCGTATTTGGTGGCCATGCCGAAAATGGCGCAGAGCCACATCCAAAAGAGTGCCCCTGGTCCACCCAGCACAATCGCGGTGGCGACCCCGGCGATATTGCCGGTACCAATCGTGGCGGCTAAGGCGGTCATGAGCGCCTGAAACTGTGAAATATCCCCCGGATAATCGGGATGTTGTTTGCGCGAGAATGCCATACGTAGCGCATAGGGTAAGAGCCAAATTTGTAGGCCAAACAGCCTGACCGTGAGATAGACGCCGGTACCGACCAATAACACCAACATGACTGGGCCCCAAACAAAGCCCCCTAAGGTATGAAATAAAATAGTGAGTGATTCCAAATGAATCTCCTTATTTGTCTACGAATGCCGAAAGTGCTTCGACATCTGTTGCGCATGATAGGGAAGGCAGGACAAAAAAGATCAAAAAGTACTGACTTGTTACACTCAATACTTATTTTTCAAGTTGTAACTAACGTATTTACTCAATCGGCATCTCGTGATAACAGCATCAAACCTCACTATTCAGTTCGGCCCTAAGCCACTCTTCGAAAACGTCAACGTCAAATTCGGCGAAGGTAATCGCTACGGATTAATTGGCGCCAACGGCTCGGGCAAATCTACCCTGATGAAAATCATCGGCGGTGACCTCGAGTCCACCGCCGGTAATGTTTTTTTAGAGCCAGGTTTGCGCATGGGTAAGTTACGGCAAGACCAGTTTGCCTTTGAAGACTTGCGTGTGCTTGATGTGGTGTTGATGGGCCACACCGAAATGTGGGAGGCCATGAGCCAACGCGATGCGATTTACGCAAACGCTGATGCTACCGATGATGACTACATGCGTGCGGCCGACCTTGAGGCCAAATTCGCTGAATACGACGGCTATACCGCTGAGGCGCGCGCCGGTGAGTTATTGCTCGGGCTAGAGTTTCCGGTTGAGCAACACCAGTTGCCCATGCGCGAGATTGCTCCGGGCTGGAAGCTTCGCGTCTTGCTGGCGCAAGCGTTGTTTTCAAATCCTGACGTGCTGTTGTTAGACGAGCCGACCAATAACCTGGATATCAATACGATTCGTTGGCTTGAGAATGTGCTCAATGGTTATCAAAGCACCATGATCATCATTAGCCATGATCGCCACTTTTTAAATCAAGTGTGCACGCACATGGCTGATCTTGACTTCCGGGAGTTGCGCGTCTACCCGGGTAACTATGATGACTATATGTTGGCCTCGACACAGGCGCGCGAGCGCATCTCCAACGCAAACGCGAAAGCGAAAGAGCGAGTCTCTGAGTTGCAAGACTTTGTGCGACGGTTTTCAGCCAATAAATCAAAGGCGCGTCAGGCCACCTCGCGCCTGAAACAAATCGATCGAATTAAAGCGGCGCAAGTCGAGGTTAAGCCTTCGTCGCGTCAAAACCCATTCATTCGCTTTGAAATTTTGAAAGTGATGCATCGCCAGGCCGTGACGCTTGAGCATGTGCAAAAGTCGTTTGATTCACTTGTTATTAAGTCGTTTTCGGCCATGGTCGAAGCGGGCGAAAAAATCGCAATCATCGGGGCAAACGGTGCGGGTAAGACAACGTTACTGCGCATGTTAGCCAACGACCTTGCGCCCGATCGCGGCACCTTGAAATGGTCAGAAAACACAGACGCTGGCTATATGGCGCAAGACGTGTCTGATCAGTTTTTACAAAAAGACAGCAATCTGTTTGACTGGATGACAAGTTATCGTCAACCGACTGACGATGATCAGCAAATTCGTTCGATCCTGGGGCGTTTATTATTTTCAGCTGATGATTTGCCCAAAGAGCCTCACGTACTGTCAGGCGGCGAAAAAAATCGAATGTCTTTTGGTCGTTTGATGTTGCGCCGGCATAACGTATTGTTGATGGATGAGCCCACCAATCACTTGGACATGGAGTCAATCGAGTCGTTGCAGTTGGCGCTAGATAAGTTTGCAGGCACCTTGTTTTTTGTCTCGCACGATCGCGAGTTTGTCTCAACCCTTGCTACTCGCGTTTGGGAGATTCAGGCCGGTGGCACTGTGGTCGATTATCGCGGCAGCTACGAAGAGTATCTGGCGTCGCGTGGCATTGAAGATTAAGGTTCGCCAAGCGCAATCATGATCATTCTGGGTTTTGAAAGCTCATGCGATGAAACCGGTGTCGCACTGGTTTGCACTGAGCGCGGTTTGTTGGCTCACACGCTGCACTCGCAAGTTGCCATGCATGCTGCCTATGGCGGTGTGGTGCCTGAGCTCGCTTCGCGCGACCATGTGCGCCGGGTGGTGCCGCTAACTCGGCAGGTGCTTGAGCAGGCTGAGTTATCCCTGCAAGAGGTCGATGCAATTGCCTACACGGCGGGCCCTGGTCTGGCGGGTGCTCTACTCGTTGGAGCCAGTGTGGCGCAGTCGATGGCTTGGTCGCTTGATCTGCCAGCGATTCCGATTCATCACCTCGAGGGCCATCTTTTGTCGCCGCGGCTCGCGACGCCGTGCCCTGAGTTTCCGTTTGTGGCGTTGTTGGTCTCGGGTGGCCATACACAATTGTTGCGGGTGGATGACGTTGGTCAATACACCTTGTTAGGCGAAACGCTTGATGATGCAGCGGGTGAGGCCTTTGATAAAACGGCGAAGTTATTAGGCTTAGGGTATCCGGGTGGCCCAGCCTTGGCGAAGCTGGCCGAGCAGGGGGATGCGACGCGCGTGGTGTTGCCGCGACCCATGCTCCACAGTCACACCCTTGATTTTAGTTTTAGTGGCTTAAAAACTGCGGTGTTGACCCGATTGAAAGAGGCCGAGCGACAAGACCAGGCAGATGCACAAATGCGTGCTGATCTTGCTGCATCCACTGAGCTGGCGATCGTTGAGGTGTTGGTGGCTAAGGCCGCGACAGCGCTTGAACAAACTGGTTTGACGCGTTTGGTGGTGGCCGGCGGAGTCGGTGCGAATCGCCTGTTACGACAATCACTGGCTAAGCGGCTGAGCAAACGCAAAGCTGAAGTGTTTTTTCCGCCACTTGACCTGTGCACGGATAACGGAGCCATGATTGCGTTTGCCGCCGCCCAACGTGTGCAACGTGGGCTGGCCGATCTGACAGGGCAGGGGCATGGTTTTGACGTGCACCCGCGCTGGGAGTTGGCTGCAATCTGATTCGCAGTGTTCAACCTGATCGTCGGTAGGCTCGCAGATGCGCTGGCTGAAGTCTCGTCTTTTGACGGTGGTGTATTTATTTTTTGCCCACCC
>CALCPT010000462.1 GCA_937897265.1 uncultured Alcaligenaceae bacterium | reverse complement strand
GATCTACACAGGCGAAGACACTCTTTCCCTACACGACGCTCTTCCGATCTCATGCCTAGCCCAGCCAACTGCTGCAAAATGAGTTCGGCAGCGCCTGCAACCGTTCTCGGTGTGTCCAAGTCTTCAATTCTGACTAGCCACTGCCCTTGATGGGCGCGCGCATCCAAAAAACTAGCCATGGCCGCCACAAGCGAGCCCGCGTGAAGCGGACCACTCGGGCTGGGTGCAAAGCGACCAACGTAAGGCGATGCCGTGCGTAACAAGCTTAGTGCAGCAGTCGGTCGCCATCGTCGCGCAACAACTCTTCAAGAATCAGGTGATCTACCTCTGACTCTTGGCTCCAGAGCACCATTAGCGCGATGATTTTGATTTTTTGCAAAGACACCGAGCCTTCGGTGGTAGCCAAAGCGCGGTCGATCACGATTTCACGCAAGGCGGGCGACAAGGCTTCGGTCGCTTCGAGAAAAGTGATGAAACCAATCGCCTCAGGGTCGAGGTGTTGCTGCTCAAAGTCAGCGTACACGCGCGAGCCGCTACCAGGCGTCTGCGACAGTTCAACGCACTGTGCCGTGGTCTCGGCCAAGCCCACCAACCAACCTAACGCGTCGTCAATATCGGTGTGCTCAAAGCCCGCCGCAGCAAGGCGCTTTGCCAACACGTCCGCCGACGGACAGGCCTCGGGGGTGTAATAGTTCTCGAACAGGTAAACCAGAATGTCAAACATAAAGACGGGCTCCTGTTGCTGGCCGGGACAGGGGGCACCCGACCATGTAGTTTGACTCTACGCCAAAAACTTTGCGGCGACAAGTCCAAGAAAAAAATTTATTTTCTTGCGATACGCCAAGAGGCTGTTCGAATTACTACCCCCATCGACTCGCCTCACACTACAAAACCCTAATCACTCAAGGGTAATCAGCGCTGCTCCCTCTCCCACCTGATCCCCAACACCATAGAGCAATTCTTTGACAGTCCCCTCGCCCGGCGCTGCAATCGTGTGCTCCATTTTCATGGCTTCCATCACCAACAACGCCTGCCCGCGCTTAACCTTGTCACCCACCGCAACATGCACAGCAATCACTTTGCCAGGCATCGGGGCAGTGAGGCCTCCCGAATGCTCAGCTTGACCGTCAGCCGCGTGTTTTAAAGGGTCTTTCAGTACAAGCGAGGTCATCACGCCCGATGAAAAAACATCAAAGCGCTCGCCTCGCCGCACCACGGTGCCGGTGACCGCCAAGTGACCTAGCGTCAGTTCAATGTACAAGGCTGGCGTGTTGTCATCCTTGCCCGTGCTGTGATTTTTGACCGCGTTGCCGCTCTTGGCCGTGCGCCAGCCAAACGCGTAGCGCTCGCCATCCATTTCAAGCACTTGGTCTATGCCTTGGCGGTGCAAAACACAACTACGGGCACCCTCTTGATCCACGCAGCTGAACGCACGCTGGTATAAACCATTCAAGCGCCAACCGTCTGTGCGCGCCCAGGGGTCGTCATCCGACACGGCCGCAGTTTCACAGAGCAACAAAGCAGCGACAGAGAGCGCCAACGCCTCGTGACTAGCAGATGCGGGCACCGGTAACAATGTCGCACGCTGCTGCTCGATCAACCCTGTATCCAAATCGCCTGCAGCAAAGGCCTGATCCATCATCAGTCGCGTCAAAAACCCAACGTTAGTATGCACGCCAACCACCTGTGTCTGCGCCAGCGCCTGCACCATCCGCGCACGCGCTTGATCACGGTCAGCGCCCCACACAATCAGCTTTGCAATCATCGGGTCGTAAAACGGCGAGATCGTATCGCCCATCCGCACACCGCCATCCACACGAATATCGGCATTGCTAAACGCCGTGTGCGGGGGCAAGGCAAGATACGCTAAGGTACCCACCGAAGGCAAAAAGTTTTTGTCTGGATTCTCAGCATAAATCCGCGCTTCAATCGAATGACCACAGCGCGTCAGTTGCTCTTGCGTCAAGGGCAAGGCTTCGCCACTCGCCACACGCAATTGCCACTCTACCAAGTCGAGCCCAGTAATCATCTCGGTCACAGGGTGTTCAACCTGCAAGCGCGTGTTCATCTCCATGAAATAAAAACGACCACTTGGTTCAACAATAAACTCAACAGTGCCTGCGCCTACATAGTTCACCGCGCGTGCTGCGGCAACCGCAGCTTCGCCCATCGCGCGACGGCGCTCTTCAGTCATGCCAGGCGCTGGTGCCTCTTCAATCACTTTTTGGTGACGGCGCTGTACTGAACAATCGCGTTCAAACAAATAGACCGCATTGCCGTGCGAGTCAGCAAACACTTGAATCTCGATATGGCGAGGCTTTTGCACATAGCGCTCGATCAAGACACGGTCATCATCAAAACTCGAGGCAGACTCACGCTTGCACGAGGCCAAGGCACTGGCAAAATCTTCAGCGCTCGCGACCACCCGCATCCCTTTACCGCCACCGCCTGCACTGGCCTTAATCATGACTGGGTAACCAATGACATCAGCTTGCTGCTTTAAAAAGTCAGGATCTTGGTTGTCGCCGTGGTACCCGGGCACCAACGGCACCCCAGCCTTTTCCATTAAGGTCTTTGACGCAGATTTGCTTCCCATCGCAGCGATCGCTGAGGCAGGTGGGCCAACAAAACTAATCCCAGCTTTTGCACACGCGTTAGCAAAGTCAGCGTTCTCAGATAAAAATCCGTAACCCGGATGAATCGCTTGCGCACCATGTGCAAGTGCCGCCTGCAAAATCGTCTCACTTTTTAAATAGCTGTCACGAGCAGCCGACGCACCAATGTGCACTGCAGCGTCACAACTCACGACATGCTTGGCACCCGCATCAGCATCCGAGTACACCGCAATGGTTCGGATCCCCAAGCGACGCGCTGTTGCAGCAACACGGCACGCAATTTCGCCGCGATTGGCAATTAATAACGTTGTAAACACAGTAGCTCCTTGATCCAACGTTTACATGCGAAACACGCCAAAGCGTGTATCAGCAATCGGTGCGTTTAACGCAGCAGACAAACCAAGCGCCAAGACACGTCGCGTATCTGAGGGCTGAATCACGCCGTCATCCCATAACCGCGCAGTGGCATAGTAAGGATGTCCTTCGCGTTCGTATTGTTCGCGAATCGGTGTTTTAAATTCGTTTTCTTCATCGGCCGACCATTGAGCGCCTTTCGCTTCAACGGCTTCGCGCTTAAGCGTTGCCAGCACACTGGCTGCCTGCTCACCGCCCATGACTGAAATGCGCGCGTTGGGCCACATCACCAGTAGTCGTGGCGAAAAAGCCCGACCGCACATGCCATAGTTACCGGCACCAAACGACCCACCGATAATGACAGTGAACTTTGGTACCGCAACAGTCGACACGGCAGTGACCAATTTGGCGCCGTGTCGGGCGATCCCTTCGTTTTCGTATTTACGGCCGACCATAAAGCCAGTGATATTTTGCAAAAACACGAGGGGGATTTTTCGTTGGCCGCAAAGTTCAATGAAGTGCGCGCCCTTTTGTGCCGACTCTGAAAACAAGATTCCGTTATTTGCCACGATGCCAACTGGCATACCTTCGATATGGGCAAAGCCCGTTACGAGCGTCGTACCAAACCGCGCCTTGAATTCGTCAAACTCAGAGCCATCGACGATGCGGGCGATGATCTCACGCACATCATAAGGTTTGCGCGTATCAGCTGGCACAATGCCATTTACCTCGCGCATGTCATATGCAGGCGGTACGCTTTTTTTCAACGCGAGCTGCGTCGGTTTAATACGGTTTAGACGACTCACCGCATCGCGTGCCAGTGCCAACGCATGATGATCATTCGCAGCAAGGTGATCCGCAACACCAGATAAACGCGTGTGAACATCACCTCCACCAAGATCCTCGGTTGAAACGATTTCTCCGGTCGCGGCTTTTACCAGCGGTGGACCACCGAGAAAGATGGTGCCTTGATTGCGCACGATGATCGACTCGTCGCTCATCGCCGGTACGTAGGCGCCACCTGCTGTGCACGAGCCCATGACAACGGCGATTTGCGCGATGCCCTGAGCCGACATATTGGCCTGATTAAAAAAGATTCGACCAAAATGATCACGATCCGGAAACACGTCTTCTTGTCGCGGCAAGTTTGCACCACCCGAATCCACCAAGTAAACACAAGGCAAATTATTTTGCTGTGCAATCTCTTGCGCACGCAAATGCTTTTTCACCGTTAACGGATAGTAGGTACCACCCTTGACGGTCGCATCGTTACATACGATCACGCACTCAACGCCTGAAATTCGTCCGATGCCAGTAATAAGACCCGCGCCCGGAGACTCGCCGTTATACAGGCCATGCGCCGCCAAGGGTGAGAGCTCTAAAAACGGCGTACCTGGGTCGAGCAACTGCTCGACGCGATCGCGTGGCAGTAACTTACCGCGACTCACGTGCTTTTGACGCGCCTGCTCAGTTCCACCCAAGGCAGTCTGCTCTAACTGCTTTTGCAAATCATCAATCTGAGCTTGCATCGCCAACGCATTTTGCGCAAACTCCGGCGAGCGCGTATTTATCAGGGATTCAATTTTTGGCATGTCTCTCGACCTTTGACCTTGTATGTTGTTCTTTACATTGTTTCGTTAAAGAGCTCGCGACCGATCAGCATGCGACGAATCTCACTGGTGCCCGCACCAATTTCGTATAGCTTGGCATCGCGCCAATAACGACCTAACGGGTAGTCGTTGATGTAGCCATTTCCGCCAAATATCTGGATGCCTTCACCCGCCATCCAAGTCGCTTTTTCGGCGCAATACAAGATGACGGCTGCACAATCTTTTCGAATTTGACGCACATGCTGCGCGCCCAGCTTGTCCAGATTTTTTCCAACGGTGTAGCAATAGGCACGACACGCTTGCAAGGTCGTGTACATATCCGCGACTTTGCCTTGAATCAATTGAAATTCACCAATTGACTGACCAAACTGCTTGCGATCGTGGATGTAGGGAATCACCTGATCCATGACAGCTTGCATGATGCCTAATGGACCGGCGGCCAACACTGCGCGCTCATAGTCTAGACCGCTCATCAACACCCGCACGCCACCATTCACTTCTCCTAGTACGTGGTCGCCTGGAATTAAACAGTCTTCAAATAACAATTCGCCCGTGTGGCTGCCGCGCATCCCAAGCTTATCGAGTTTCTGCGCAATGCTAAAACCCGGCATTCCCTTTTCAACTAAGAACGCAGTCACTCCACGTGCATTCGCCTCGGGATCCGTCTTGGCGTACACCACTAACGTATCTGCGTCGGGCCCATTGGTAATCCACATCTTGGTTCCGTTCAAGACATAGTCTGAGCCCTTGGGTGTGGCGCGCAGTTTCATGCTCACCACATCAGAGCCCGCACCCGGCTCGCTCATTGCGAGGGCGCCAATGTGCTCACCCGTTAATAACTGAGGCAGATATTTCTTCTTTTGTGCCACGCTGCCATTGCGATGAATCTGGTTCACACACAAATTAGAGTGGGCACCATACGACAATCCAATCGACGCGCTTGCGCGCGAGATTTCTTCCATCACAATCATGTGTGCCAAGTAGCCCATATTGGTGCCACCATACTCTTCGCTGACGGTCATCCCCATCAGCCCAAGCTCACCCATTTTTTGCCACAAGTGCATCGGAAACTGATCGTCGCGATCGGTTTGCGCCGCCAAGGGTGCGATCTCATGCTGTGCAAAATCTCGCACCGCTTCGCGCAACATATCGATGTCTTCGCCTAGTTCAAAATTCAAGCCGGGTAAGTGCACTGTCATCTCCTGTCTGAAGCACTTAGTTTACGTTTACGTAAACGTCATGTCACATTGTCTAATGAGGGTTAACCCTTGGTTTTTTCTGCTAAAAGAGCCTCGCAAACAGCCTGCTGGGCAAAAATTTCAGTCAGCGTGTCTTCGAGATCCTGTCGCTGTTGCTCAAGCGTCTTGCGTTGGGCTGTCAATACCGACAGGTAATGCACCAACTGCGGCACAGTGTCGCGCGCCCCCTCGTACATATCAATCAACT
>CALCPT010000461.1 GCA_937897265.1 uncultured Alcaligenaceae bacterium | reverse complement strand
GTCTCGACGGCGGATGAGCCTGTCGGTGCGAGCCGCAGGCGACGGATGATGTTTTCGACATCCACAACAGCATCATCAACCAATCCACCAATCGCGATTGCTAGCCCTCCGAGGGTCATCGTATTAATTGAAAGTCCAAAATATTTAAATACGAGCCCCGTGACAAAAATCGAAACAGGAATTGCTGTCAGAGCAATCACCGTTGGACGTAACGTCCCTAAAAAGAAAAATAAAATAACAGCAACAAATAGCGAGGCTCCAATTAACTTTCCTTGTAAGGTGTTTATTGACGCTTCAATAAAGCTAGCTTGACGGAATGTCACCTTGGGTGAGTCCATGCCAGCAGGTAATGACTGTTTCATGTCTGCCAGAGCGGCTTCGATCAAACGGGTCACTTTAATTGTGTCAGCCGTCGGTTGTTTTTGTACGCCCAAAATAACTGCTGGCTTGCCTTCGAAACCGGCATCTCCTCGCTTGATAGCAGGAGAAAAAGTAACCTCTGCGATTTGTTGCAATAAAATTAGCTGACCATTTAGACCGGGTAACGAAAGAGTCCTAAGATCTTCAAGGCGAGAAGTACGACCAAGGTTACGGATTAAGTACTCGCGACCATTGAGTTCAAGAAATCCTCCTGAGGTATTGGATGAAAATCCCTTGAGTGCCTTTTCTAGCTGCTCATGAGAAATTCCAAGTTCAAACATGCGTACTGTGTTGGGCTGGACTTGAAATTGACGGACTTCGCCTCCGATCGGGATAACCTGAGCTACGCCAGAAATAGCCATCAATCTCGGTCTAAGTACCCAATCCGCATACTCACGAACCTGCATCGAAGATATTTTTGCAGTGTCAATTGGGATAGCGATCTGCATAATTTCTCCCATAATGGAACTGATCGGCCCCATTCTTGGCACTACGCCTGACGGCAAACTCTGTTCCATTGAAGAAAGTCGCTCAGTCACCATTTGCCTTGCGCGAAAAATTTCAGTGCTCCAGTCAAAAGTGACGTAAATGAAAGATAGGCCAGCACTAGAGACCGAGCGAATGCTTTCAACTCCAGGAAGACCATTCATGGTGGTCTCTAATGGAAAAGTGATGAGCTGCTCAACCTCTTCAGCAGCCATGCCTCCGGCCTCGGCCATGATGGTCACAGTCGGTTTATTGAGATCTGGAAATACATCTACCGGGGTGCGCGAAAGAGTGAAAGCACCGTAGACCATAAGAACGAGACTCGCAACAAGAACGAGCAATCTATTTGAGAGACTATAGACAAGTATCCACTTAAACATGTTATGGCATCCTTATCGAATCTGATTGATGAGTGTGGCGGCTCGCACAACGACAAGCTCGCCATCATTCAGCCCAGAAGTAATTGCTACGTTCGCTCCATCCAATGGTTCAACCGTGACCGCTCTTGGTTCAAATTGTTCGGGCGTCTTTTTAATCCAAACAATATTTTGATTGGCCGGATTTTTCATCAAGGCAGTCACTGGCAAGCGATACGCCTTAACTGTCTGGGTATTTTGTGCAAATACTTTGACAGGCTGCCCAATTGCCAAGCTTGTTGAGGGTATGCTGCTTAAGCTAAAAACAATTGGTACTGCTTGCCCACGCATCACACGGCCCACACCAATAAGGTTAAGCGGAATACTTTGATCAGCAACTTTGATGTACGCGTGAGCAATATCGTTTGCAATACTTAAATCAAATGTAAGGGCTTCGATCAGCAGTCGCGCTGGATCAACGATTTCAAATAAAGTTTCTCGCGAATCCACTACCTGACCAGAGACGACGTTTGATGAAGCAATGAAGCCAGTGACTGGTGATCGCACTTCCTCATTTGCTACCGCAGCCTCAGCTTCATCAATCACCTTGCGCGGTACCGTATCCGTTAACTGGCGAAGACGTTGCAGACGAGTTTCTGCTAAAGACTTATTTGTTTGAGTGGCCTCTGAAACGACATAAACCAGTATGTCTCCTCTTTGCACTTTCTGCCCTAGTAGAGGGAATCCTTGCGGGCCGGGAGTCACGCGTCCGGCAACGATTGTTTGTGCTTTTCCACCAAAATTAGGATTCATCACAACCGTAGCATTTAGCTCTACCGCCCGTGACAAATTATCCTTTGTGACTAGGATCGTCCTGACTCCGATTTGCCTTTGCGTTGGCTTAGGGGCAAATACTGTCCCATCAGGAAGCCGCTTTGGACCTCCAGTATTTTCAGAGATAGGGGCCGCTCCGTGGTCGTGGCCTTCTCCTGCCAATACGATCGACGAGAAAAACAAAAAATACAATACTGTCAACAACTTAGGGAATTGAATTTTCATGCGATATCTCCATTGCGATCATGACGTGAATGTCGCACCCGTTGAATCATCAGTAAGAGCAGTAAAAAACCTACCGCCAAGGCTCCAAACCAAAAAACATATTGTTTCCAGTACGTGCTCGCTCCTTGCGATTCCAAGGCGTCTGGCGCATGCACATCAATTGTTCCGGTTAACAGATCGCTGACTGATCCGGCGATGACGGTTGCCAAGATATTTGTTGTGCCCTGGGGTAGTTCTTTCGTTAGTAGAACTTCGAACTCACCCTCGTCAATACGAGTGACGGGAACTTGTACGCCATCAATTTCAATATTGAGCTTTGCGTTCAATACCGGGCTACCGTCTTTGTGGTGATCCAAATAAAGGATAAGTTGCTTTTGATTAACCACGCCAACGAGTTCGAAATCCTCGGATATTGCATAGAATCGCAGCATATTCATGCTCGGTACTGCGGTTGGTGTGTTTCCGTGCGAATGACCTTCACCAGAAAAAGCCAGTGGGGTAATAAAGCTTAAAAAAAGTGTGCAAGTCAGGCTATAAAAAACTTTCATTAATTGCTCCTCAGTATCATTCTGGAAGTAAGCCAAGGTTTTGACGTAGCGTAGACACAGCTGCTGCTAGATCAATTCGGGCTCGGCTTGCACCGCGTTGCGCCTCTACAGACTCAAGCTCAATTCGTAGGCGGGTAGGTAAATCTGTTTCGCCAAGGCGGAAAGATTTCTCAAAGAAAACGCGTGACTCTTGTGCTAGTCGAGCGCGTTTTTCGGCAGCCACTTTCCGCAGGCGCTCAGCTTCGATTGCGCGAGTCCAGTTGTCCAGCTTCCATGCGGCTTCCTTTTCCAGCACTTCCACCCTCTCCACCA
>CALCPT010000460.1 GCA_937897265.1 uncultured Alcaligenaceae bacterium | reverse complement strand
GCCCAAGCCGATAACACCAATTTTTTTCACGACTGGTCACTCCTGTTGTAAGGCTATCAGTGAGCCTAAACGATAGATGAGTTCTATCAATATTCGTCGAATCGCTCGCGGGTTGTACTAACGCGCATTGATACGCTTGATCACATCCGCGGTTAACACGTGACGGCGAATCTTCCCAGTCGGGGTGAAGGGTAATTCGTCATAAAACTCAAGCATCTCAGGCAGCTTGTAATCAGCAACCTGACCTTTCAGCATCTTGGTGACATCGTCAAGGGTTAACTTCGCCTCAGATTTGAGCACAACACAAAGACAATTTTTTTCACCCAAACGAACATCATTTACGCCCACGATTGCCGCATGCAGAATCGAGGGATGGGCATACAGAAACTCTTCAATCTCACGTGGAAAATATTTTTTTCCGCCGCGATTAATCATCTCTTTACGTCGGCCCACGATCATGACGTTGCCGGCCTGATCAACGAACTTACCCAGGTCGCCGGTTCTGAACCAGTCGTCGTCTGTGAAGAGCTCTTTGTTCGCGGTAGGATTATTGAAGTAGCCTAGATGTACAGAAGGGCCATAGGCTGCGATTTCGCCTTCTGCGCCATAAGGCACATCATTACCGTCCTCATCGATGATGCGTAACTCCATTTGCCCAACGATGCGGCCAATGGTGCCGTTCACTTTCTCTGGATTATCTTCAAAGCGTGTAAAGGTGTGAAACCCTGTCTCAAGCATGCCATACAGTTCAAGCAGATGGCCCTTCATATGCTTTTGATAGTCACGGATGGTTTCAATTGCGGCAGAGGCTCCTCCAGTGACGACAACACGCAACGAGGTGCAATCGTACTTTTGAAAATCTGGTACGTTCAGAATGGCGAGCAACGAGGCGGGCGCAGTCGGTATAAAAGTAGCGCGGTGTTTTTCAATGAGTTCTAGTGCGCGTGTGGCTTGGAATTTTTCCATTAACACGGCGCGAGCACCCGCCATCACTGTTTGTAATAGGCTGAGATAGCCCCAGTTCAAGCCGACCGGTAACCAGATGAGTAAAACCTCATCCTTTGTCACATGCATGTCGCTGTTAATGACTTCGGCGGCGTACAGAGTGGTGTTAAAGCTATGCATGACACCTTTTGGATCACCCGTGGTGCCAGAGGTAAAGGCCATGCGCATGACCGCATCCGGGCTCATGTGAATACGGTCGGCTGCCGAGATTGGTGCGGCAGCGGCTAGCCCTCCCTCGAGCGAATGCACGTTCTTGACGACCGTGTCACCTGACACCACAACCGTTGTTAAATTAGGGAGCTCAGGGCGGAGTTCGTCGATCATGGCTGCATAATCAAACCCCTTAAAGTTTGAGGCGCAGACAAAGGCTTTGCTATTTGAAAACCTTAGGATGTATTCGACTTCACGTCGTCTAAAATCTGGGCTGATCTTGTTGGCGATCGCGCCAATCAGCTCAAGTGAAAAGAATACGATCGGAAATTCGACACGATTCGGAAACTGCATCGTGACGACATCGCCGGGCCCAATGCCGATACTTTTTAAAAATGCGGCGCAACGATCGACTTGCTCTTTGAGTTCGCGATAGGTGAGGCTGCGGGTCTCATCGATAAACGCCAGGCGATCTGGATGCTCACGTGCACCTTTTTCAATAAAACTATAAAAGGTCACGTCGTGCCAGCCCTTGCTGCCAATGTAGCGGGCGCGCAAGGCGTCAGTCAGACGCGTCTTGTATTGCGGCGTCGTCATGAGCTTGACGCCGTCTGCACTGGTCGTTGAGCCTGTCATTCGAATTACCTCAAGGCGCGCAGTAAGCCTCCATCGACGGGGATCGTACAGCCCGTGATGTAAGAGCCTGCGGGTGAAACAAGAAGTGCGACCAAATTGGCGATGTCAGCTGGTGTCCCAATACGGCCTAGCGGGATTTCAGTGATCAGTTTTGCACGTACACTCTCTGGGCTTTCAGTGCCGGCTGCAAACACCTTTTGTAAGCGATCGGTATCGATATAGCCAGGGCATATCGTGTTCACATTAATGCCGTGCTGTGCAATTTCAAGCGAAAGGGTTTTTGCATATCCCATCAAGCCGGACCACGTTGCGACAGACAGCGCAAAGCCTGCAATAGGTTGTATGGCAGAAATCGCAGAAATATTCAGGATGCTGCCCGAACCACTGGCTTTTAGATGAGGCAGTGCAGAGCGCACCATACGGATGACGCTAAACAAGTTTTGTTCGATGGCTTTTTGCCACGCGACATCATCAAACGAGTCAATCGCTCCGAGCGGTGGTGCACCGTCGTTATTCACCAAGATATCAAGTTTGCCAAAGTGATCGAGGGCTGTCTGCACGATCCTTCCGCTTTCGTCCTGGTTGCGGATGTCGGCCGAGACGGGGATGACGCGCACGCCATGCTTGGCAGACAGCTCAGCGGCGGCGGCTTCGAGTTTAGGGATGCGTCTTGCAAAGATCACTAGGTCTGCGCCCTCGGCGGCCAAGCGGCTCGCAATGCCATAACCGATGCCCATGCTGCCGCCGCCGACGATAGCGACTTTTCCTTTCAATTCAAGATCCATTAGCGTTCTACTCCACTCAAGAAGGCTTCTGCATTGGTATGAAAAACTTTGTCTAGTACTGCGTCTGTATATCCTTCCGCTTTCCACTCGGTCGTGAGTCGCTCGTAGGTGTACAGCGGATAGTCACCACCGAACATGATACGGTCTTGCAGGCGCCGTGCGATATCGTGCTTGAGGTCTGGGGTGAAATACTTTGGCGACCACCCATGCAATTCATACCAGATGTTGCGCTTATGCATGAGAACTGCAATCGTTTCGGCTTGCCAGGGCCAACCCGGCCGCGCTGCCACGATGCGAAGTAAAGGGTTCTGCGCCGCCACCATATCCAAGTGGCGTGGATGACAGCTATCAAGCAAGATGCCATTGCCACCGGGCAATCCTGCGCCCAGCCCCGTGGTGCCAACAAAGATCAGGACGGGGATACTGGCTTCGATGCATAGTTTGTAAAAGGGCGCGTAAGTCGGATCGCTCGCAGGGACCGAACCTGAGCCATTGACAGCCAGGCCGATAAAACCTGCCTTGGCGTCGATGCAACGTCGCAGTTCTTTGAGACCCTCTTCTTTGCCGTGAAACGTCGGGTCGATGTGTAGCCAGTTACCCAAAATGGCATCCGGGTGCTGACGTTGCATCTCAAAAGAATAGTCGTGCAGGGAGCGTATGTCTTGGACTGGCGCAAACTTAGTAAAGCCTAAATCCAAGATCACTTGTGCGTTGCTCGCTCTGAAATAAGCCACCATCTCGTCCTCTGTCACATATTTGGTTTCAGAGTTCCAGGTCTTTTTTTGCTGGGCAAGCTCGGCAGCGGTGCGCAGCACGTAGCCTCGTTCAGTTCCCCAGTGTGAGTGCATATCGATAAGTTTCATGGTGCCTCCTGACGTTGCTTCTTAAATCAACTTTGTTAGCATAATCGACATTTTTTAATAGTCGTCAGCGCAGTTTTGTTTGCTAGTGACGATAGTCGTTTTGCGTCGTGAGGTTATAACTTCAAACGCTAGCTGATCAAACAATTTTGTCTCTACAATAAAATATTCTTATACACTTCACCTCTTATTCGGGTTAACGCTTATAAATAACAGGTATAACCAAGATAGTTTTTTTGGTGGCCTCAATCCCTTTTATCGAGACAATTTTTTGACTGCAAGCAAATTTACGACTATGCGAACGCGTCCAGGAAAGCTTTTTCTGCGAGTTTTCGTTTTTTTTGTCTATGCGGTGATGCTTTGTCCTCTTCTATTTGTCATTTGGTTGAGTTTTTTTAAGGATGCGATCCTGTATTTCCCACCCTCTGGATATACCTTCCAGTGGTATCAAAATGCCTGGGAGAATCAGGCGTTTATCAATGGATTTGTCTTCAGCATGCAAGTGGCCCTAGTCTCGGCGCTAGTGGGGGTCTGTTTGGGCGTCTTGGCGGCTCTGGGGATCATTCGGTACAAGTTTCAAGGTAATAAATTCGTGAATACCTTGTTGCTCTCGCCCTTGCTCATGCCAGGGATCGTCACTGGTATCGCCATTTATTTGTTTTACCTGCGTACCGAAAATTTTCTGGATCGCGATATTGTTGGCACCATCGGCGGGTTGGTGCTTGCCCATATTTGCCTGACTATTCCTTGGACGGTTCGCTTGGTATCGGCTAGCATGCAGGGGCTAGATCCCTCAATCGAAGAGGCTGCGCGTAATTTGGGTGCAAATGGGCGGGTGGCTTTTTTAAGAATTACGCTGCCTATGCTGCGACCTGCAATCGTGGCCGCGGCGTTGTTCAGTTTTATTGTGTCGTTTGAAAATCTCGAGGTGTCTTTATCCTTGGTTGGACCCGGCAACACGACTTTGCCGATCGCCATCATGCAGTATCTTGAATTCAACTTAGATCCCACTA
>CALCPT010000459.1 GCA_937897265.1 uncultured Alcaligenaceae bacterium | reverse complement strand
ATTAATCGGTCACAGAGGTGCGAACCTAAAAAACCTGCGCCACCCGTAATAAGAATTTTTTTCATACGCAGTCACTGCCCTTAAAGCAAAATTAAACTCGACCGATGCCAGAATATTGAAAGCCCAATTGCTTCAACGCGATGGGGTCTAGATGATTACGACCATCCAACACAATCGAGGCTTTAAGTTGCCGTTTAACGGCTGCAAAATCGGCGTCACGGTATTCTTTCCATTCTGTTACCACTACCAGCACATCAGCGCCTTTAGTTGCATCCAAGGCTTGATCGGCCAGTGTTAAGCGCCCACCGCGCAAAAGATCTGCAAAAATGTGTTCGGCAACTTCTTTGGCAACGGGGTCATGCGCAACCACTTGCGCACCCGCCTGGCAAAGGGCTCTGATCAAATCAATAGATGATGCTTCGCGCATATCGTCGGTCTCGGGCTTAAAGGCTAAGCCCCACACGCAAATTGTGCGGCCGGTTAAATCTTTACCCATCCGCGCCACGATTTGCTCAAACAGATATTGCTTTTGCTTTTTGTTGCGTGCCTCAACGCCATTGAGCACCAGTGGCTCAACGCCCACGCTTTGGGCAATACGCACCAACGCCTGAACGTCCTTGGGGAAACAAGAACCACCATAACCACAACCAGCGCGCAAAAACGCAGGGCCGATGCGGCTATCCATGCCGACGCCTTGGCGAACGTCTTCAACATCAATGCCGTAACGATCACAAATATTCGCGATTTCATTCATAAACGAAATACGCGTCGCTAACATGGCATTTGAGGCGTACTTGATCAGTTCAGCTTCTTTAACACCTACGGTGAGCAAACGCTTTTCATCATCGACATAGGGGCGATACAGTTTGATCAGATGCGCTTTAGTTTGCTCACTTTCGGTACCAATGACGATACGATCAGGCTTAAAAAAGTCTTCGATCGCCGCACCTTCTTTTAAAAACTCGGGGTTACTGGCGACATCAAAATCAATAAAACATTTGCGCTGAAACAG
>CALCPT010000458.1 GCA_937897265.1 uncultured Alcaligenaceae bacterium | reverse complement strand
GTTCAGACGTGTGCTCTTCCGATCTACCGCGCTCAAGTAAGGCGTCCACCACCACGGCACCTTCACCGATTGCACCGACCATCACCGGATTTAAGTCTAACGACGCGATACGTGGTCCAGCCGCCATCATGAGACGACCGACCGAGACAGCGACCTGCGCGAAAGCTTTGACATCCATCGGTGGATCGCCACGCACCCCATCTAACAAGGGTGCCATACGTAAGCCGCGCAAAGCACTCTCAACTTGCTCAAGATTAAAAGGCGGTAACAACACGGCATAATCCTTCAGTGCCTCAACATACTTACCACCCGCACCGATCATCACCACCGGGCCAAACACTGGGTCAAAGCGCGCACCCACCATACACTCGTGGCGACCACGACTCATCGCAGCCACGATAATCCCTTCGTGGCTGACCTTCATTTCTGTGAGTTTTTTACGTTGCGATTCAAAAATTGTGGCGGCAATATCTGCGCTCTGCACACCTAGCGCGACCAAACCAAACTCAGACTTATGCGGAACTTCGGCCGAACAGGCCTTGAGCACAACAGGCCCACCGACGGCGACAAAGGCTTCGCGCACCTCGGCCGCAGTTTGGCACAACTGATGCTTGACAATTGGTATGCCATGCTTAGCCAACAACTTCAGGGTTTGCGCCTCGCTGCAATACGCGCCCGAACCCTCTGGCACTTGAACCGGTTGCAGATCTTGCCAAGGCTCGAACGACTCGTTCATCAACGCGGTATGCGCGGCTAATTGCCCCAGTACCCCGACCGCCTGTGCTTCGTTCGCAAAGGTCGGAACGCCTGCTGCGATAAATGGTTTGGCCACCGTATCTTGCCAGGCGGCTACCGCAACGGGCTTGCCGGTCAGTGCCTCAAATTTTGCGGTGTCGCGCGCGAACGCTTCGACGTCATACCCGGCACCGGCAACGGGGATATTGATAAAAAACATATCTGCCGACGGATCTTGGGCCACGGCCGGCAAGACTTCGCTAAACAAATTGCTGTTGGATAGCAAGGCAGCCGTGATGTCAATCGGGTTTGTTGTGGTGGCAAAACCGGGCAAGGATGTGGCAACAGCCTTCTGCGTCGATGCCGACAAGATCGAAAGCTCTAGGCCGTTCTCTTCAGCAGCATCAGCCCCCATCACACAACTCGCACCCGAATTACTGATCACGACCAATCGATTACCCGTTGGGCGCCAGCCTTTTAAGTAGGCTTGGGCGCAAAGCGCCTGCGCATGCGGATCACGGACACGCCAAATGCCATGTTTTTTAAAGAACGCATCAACGACACGCTCTTCATTCGCCATCGAGCCCGTGTGTGTCGAGGCGGCCTGTTGGCCACCTGCTGTACGCCCCGCTTTGACAGCAATAATCGGTAAATCTCGCGAACGTGCATAGGCAGCGGTGCGCGCCAGTATTTCAGGATTCGCAATATTCTCAAGATAAAGAAGCATGAGTTTAATTTCAGGATCATGCGCAATCGCCCAGGCCATTTCGGCCACAGTGACGTCAGCTTCATTACCTGTGGCGTGTACGTGACGCACACCGATGCCACGCTCGCGCAGCAAGCCGTAGACCATCGCACTCATGCCGCCACTTTGACTCAACACTGCAACGGGCCCATCTTGCGGCGGACGCTCGATGAACATGGTCGAAAACCCTGCAATCGCCCCCGTACCAAAATTTGCCAAGCCGTGCGTATTGGGCCCATAGATTCGCATACCCGTCGCGCGCGCTGCATCCGTCATGCGCTGCTGCGTGGCGCGGCCTTCTGGGCCCGTCTCGCCAAAGCCCGAGGCCATGACCACCACCGACTTCACGCCGCGTGCTGCACAATCTTCAACCGCCTCAACCGCCTTATCGCCCGCCACCACAATCAAGACAAGCTCGGGCACTTCTGGCAATTGTGCGAGCGACGCATAGCTTTTTAAGCCTTGCACCTCTTCACGGCTTGGGTTGATCGGATAAATCGTGCCTTTGAAGCCACCCTTTTGCATGTAATAAATTGGGCGTCCACCAATTTTATGGATATTTTCTGACGCACCAATAATGGCAACAGTGCGAGGATTTAATGCTGTTTCTAGTAGGTCAGACATAAAATTTCCGGTTGAAAGCGTAGCCCATAGAAAGACCAACTTGCTCAAGTGCGCGTCTTTTACCAAGACGAAACTGAGACACGAAGAAAGCCCTAAATGAAAGTAAGAGTCGATCTAATCGAGCGTTAGCCAACAGGTTCAAAACGCACAAGGGTTTGATCAAGATGTTTAAAAAATGTGGCGGTGACGGTATCACCAATTTGTACGCCGGGTGTGGCGTGCCCCATCAGCCGTGCGCCTTCTTCGAGCGTGACCACCACAAGGGTATAAGGCGCCAACGAACGAAACGCATCTGAAGGCGCGCGACCGACTACGGTGACTGCGTGTATCTTGCCACGCCCGGTTGAGGTGTGCCAAGCAAGCGACTCGGCGCCACAAAACTGACAGGCATCGTGGGCAAAGGTTTGCGCGCGCGCACAGGCACTGCAATGCTGATATCGCAACACGTGCTCAGTCAAACCTTCAAGATAAGGCTGAGCCAAAGATGTCATCACTGATTGATTGGCTGTCATGGCTTAATCCTCGAGCGACAAAGATTGATGAGTCGTCATCGCCTAACTCTCTCGCGACAGAATTAAACTGACGTGCGACGACATCACGCCGCCATCCGCGTGAATGTAAGCGTGTGTGGGGGCTTTAACTTGTCGAACCTCCGCTTGCCCAGTAAATTGCCGATAGGCTTCAACTGTATGTGCCATGCCGCCGGCTACGCCGCAGTGCCCAAACGATAACAAGCCACCGTGCGTATTCAAAGGCAACACGCCCCCTTGCGAAAAATCACCCTGCCGCACACGCTGTGCCGCTTGGCCTCTTGCAGCAAAACCGATTTCTTCTAGCAGCATCAACAACGTGATGGTGAATGAATCGTAAACGCCCAAGTAGTCAATGTCGCTGGTAGTTAGCCCCGCTTCGCGGAACGCAATCTTTGCAGCAGCGCCTGCACCCGTATTCATGACATCTTGCAACGCAGTCAGGTGCTGATGAAAATGCGCCTGCCCTGCCCCAACCATTTTGACGCGAACGCCCGCACCGGGCTCAGACGAAACAATCAAAGCCATCGCACCATCAGAAATCGGACAACAATCCATCAACCGCAACGGTTCGGCAATTGGCTTGGACGCTAACACATCTGCCACCGTAATCTCTTGTGTGAGATGAGAGTCAGGATGGCGGCGCGCGTTATTGCGCATCAGCACGGCAAATTCAGCAAGGTCTTCGTTGCTCACACCTGCCTCGTGCATATAGCGCGACGCCATCAAGCCGTAATAGGCCGGTACCGATGCACCATTAGGCACTTCAAAATCTGCATGACCAACCTGTGCCAGCGTCTGAATCGAGCTGTCGCGGGTTTGACCGCTGAGGCGATTTT
>CALCPT010000457.1 GCA_937897265.1 uncultured Alcaligenaceae bacterium | reverse complement strand
GTTGTCAGCCGTCTGCTCAGCCGCTGGAGCTAGGACACCTGAAGGACCGCGATTAGCGTTAATGGTTGTCATATTCGTTTAGGCTGCTAATTTGTAAACGTTTGGCATCAAAAAAAATAATACTTTAGTATATATTTTTGCCTCGGCAGCCAGCAACTTCAGTTATTCATTTTTTACCTGGATTATTTGAGATACAAAACCGCATATCAACTTGCGCGACAGAAATTATGGGCCTATTGAAAGACTTGTTCACGTATTTCGCTCCACCAGGACAAGCGAATCGCTTTCCAAATGTGCGGTTTGTTGACCTCAAAGAGCTTGATGTCGTATCAGCACCTAACTTTGAAGCTTTTTATCCAGCCTTTTCTAAACACGCTGGCGAGCGGGGTGCAACACGACTTCTTCTCAATATCGATGCGTCTGGGCAAGTTGTGGGGGTAAAAGTCGCGAAGGGCAGCGGTTTTGCCAGACTCGATCAAGCGGCGGTTAAATTGGGGCAGCATTTCGTGTTTTCTGGCTATCACCACAACGGCCAAGCCTGTCCGATTCAAACCAGTATCGAGGTCGAATTCAGAGCTTAGTGCTGAAGTTCACAAACTCTCTTTGATCCAACAGCTTTGAAACACCACCCCGTTCAGGCACCTTTAAGCCTTGCCTAGTGAGCCCTTAGACACTGCCTGTCGCAGTGCCTTTACTATACTTTAGTACAATGATCGTTCAAATGCTGACATCGGGTGATGAGCGACCTGCGGTTACGCGACCCGCTCAATTATGTGCAGCAAGCTTGAAAAAATTAGTACCTCGCAATTTTTATCCTTTCGACCTGAAACAACATGAGACGCAAAAAAATCACCCTCTGGCTTAGTCAGTTACTTCTTACCCTCTGCGTGTGTATCAGCGCGCCAGGTTTCGCTAAAGACGCCCCGATCTACACCGCACTGTTCAGTCACCTGGCAGTGGGTGGTTATGACACAGTCGCCTACTTTACCGACGGCAAACCGGTCAAAGGTGACCCCGCCTTTACGACAACTCATCTAGGTGCCGAATGGCGCTTTGCCTCTGCGGCCAATCGTATGAAATTTATCGCAGAGCCTGAGAAGTATGCCCCTCAGTATGGCGGATATTGCGCGTGGGCAGTCTCTCAGGGGTCGACAGCGTCTGGTGATCCGCTGCGCTGGCGCATTGTGAGCGACAAGCTGTATCTCAACTACGACGAGGCTGTGCAAAAAAAATGGGATGCCTCTCCGCAAGACTTCATACAAAAAGCTAACAACAACTGGCCTAAAGTTTTAGACTAATCCATCAGGAGAAATTCATGTCGCAAGATTCTCGTGCAAAAAAAATAACGCTATGGATTCTTAGCGCTTATGTCATCGTCGTATTCGTGCAGTCTTTATTTTTCAAATTTACCGACTCGGTTGAAACACAATATATCTTTCGTACGTTAGACGCGTGGGGCGCAAGTTTGGGGTTTCCCGGCTTGTTTGCTCACAAGGGTATTTTTAGTCAATACGTTGTCGGTACGACTGAGTTAATTGCTTCGACCCTACTTTTCGTTGGCTTACTCAGTGGCAAACCTCTGATCCGCGTGCTTGGCGCTGCGATGTCGCTTGGCGTAATCAGCGGTGCGATATTTTTTCACCTCTTTACGCCGCTTGGGGTTCAAGTGCTGAACGCAGACGGCACCAAAGATGGCGGCGAACTCTTTACTCTTGCCTGTGGCGTCTGGGTATCGTCAGCGGTCATCTTGCTATTTCATAAAGCGTTCATCTTAGAAACTTTGGCTAAGCTTACTAAACGTGGGTCATAAGCGGTCATTAATTGCTGCACCCGTGGCATTCAACCGTCGTCATCCGAACAATGCGCTCTAGAACTTTTGGCGCGTTGACTGTCATTTTGTCGACCTGCGGGTGCTCGAACACCGGACCGAATATCCCTCGAACAAATCTTGAGCATCTGCGGCGCAACGCCCACGCGGACGAGCCACTTAAGCTCAAGTTGAGCTATTTACAATCCGCTCAAGACACAGGGACACCTGTCGTTTACGTACATGGCACACCTGGCTCTGCCCAAGCGTGGGCCAATTATGTTGAACAGCCAGTCGACAAGACCTATTCGATTGCCCTCGATCGCCCTGGCTTTGGGCAAAGTGCTCCCACTCGGGCGTTCACTAGCCTGCGCGAGCAGGCCGCTGCCGTCTTAGCAGCGATGCCAAAAGATGGTCAGCCCGTGGTGCTGGTTGGCCATTCGTTAGGCGGACCGGTGGTCGCACACGTTGCCGCAGAGCACGCGAGCCGCGTTCAAGCACTTGTTCTAGTCGCAGCAGCGTTAGATCCCGCACAAGAAAAAATTCACCCCTTGCAACCGCTGGGCACAGTATGGCCCTTTAGGTCGCTGTTGTCTGACAAGCTGCGCAACGCGAACGACGAGCTATTAACGCTAAAAGCTGAGCTATTACAACTTGAACCTCTACTCAAAACCATCTCAGCCCCAACCATGATTATTCACGGGACGAAAGATAACCTTGTCCCGTTTGAAAACCTGGCTTACATACAAGCGCAACTGACACAGGCGCGGCGCCTCAAAACAACGGTGCTTGAAAATCAAAACCATTTCTTGCCGTGGAATTCAGAGCCTGCCGTGCGCGAGGCTATCGCCTGGGCTGTTGAGCAAAGATGTTGAGCGATGCGCTGAACGGCATGGGTGAGCCTTGGTTTATTGTGACTGCCCTGATCTTGACCACCTTCTTACTTGAAGACGTTGCAATCGCGGCGGGGGTTTCTCTGGCGAGTAACGGCAATTTAAGCTGGCTGCTTGCCTTTATAGCCGTCGCAGCAGGAATTGCCTTGGGGGATCTATTACTTTATTGGCTGGGTGCCGGGGCACGTCGTATTAAATGGCTTGAAAAACGTTACATCACCGCCGACACCCACAAGCTCACAGAGAGCCTGCACAGTCATTTAATCAGCGCGACCCTCTTGGCGCGCGTCATCCCTGGCTTACGCTTATTGACCTACACCGCTTGCGGTTTTACGCGAGTCTCACTGCCTAAATTTACTGCCTGGGTTGTCATCGCCGTACTCGTGTGGACGGGTGCATTGTTTTGGCTGAGCGCCACGACAGGTCACGCACTAGCGTTGCTGCTCGGTGTGCTCGAGAGCGTTGCAGTCACCCTACCGATCATCGCTATTGCACTCGCTTTTCCTGCGTACAAATATTTCAAGCAATCTAAACAATCCAGTAATCCGTCAACTAAGAACGAGTAGTACACGATGACAAAACCTCATGAGGGAATGCCCGCCTTTGATCAGAGCGGTGAGCCGCTCAGCTTCTTTGAATTCTGGCCAATGTGGGCGTTTTATCCGCCGGTCATGCTCTATGCACTCTATCTGATGCTGCGCTATCGAGGCATCTTGTTGCCGACAGTCGCCAACCCCTCTTTTCCAGGGGGCGGCTTCGTGGGTGAATCAAAGGCCGATATCCTCGCCTTGGCAACTAAGCACACACCAGAATGGGTGGCAGATTTTTTTGCGATCACTCGCCCTCCTCTGACCGATGCAGCCGAGTTCAATCAATTCAAGCAAGACGTGCTCTCTGGCATGGAGCAAAAGGGCTTTGAGTTTCCGGTCGTTGCAAAACCTGACATGGGCTGTCGGGGTGTGGGCGTCAAGCTTCTAAAAAACGAAGCTGAGCTCGTGAGCTACATCAATCATTTTCCTGCTCAGGCAAAATTTTTAATTCAAAGATATGTCAACCTAGAGGGCGAGGCCGGTATTTTTTATAGCAGACTGCCCGGGCAAGCTCAGGGTGAGCTGATTTCAATCACACTAAAGTACTTTCCGTATGTCACGGGTGATGGGGTGCGCACTCTGCGCGAGTTGATTATGGCGGATGACCGCGCGGGCAAGCTCAGCCATTTGTACCTGAAGCGTCATGTGGCTCGCTTGGATACGGTTCCCGCTCAAGGCGAGTCAATCCGCTTAGCGTTTGCGGGCAGTCACAGTCGAGGGGCGATTTTTCGTAACGGCACGCACTTGATCACACCGCAAATGCAAGCGCGCTTTGATGAGATCTCGCAGCGCCTGCCCGAGTTCTATTTTGGCCGCTACGACATTCGCTTTGCCGATTTTGCAGAGGTACAGAAGGGCCAAAACTTCACGATCGTTGAGGTGAATGGTGCGGGTGCTGAAAGCACACACATTTGGGACCGCAAGACGACTTTATTTAAGGCTTGGCTAGACTTGTTTAAACAATTTCGTTTGCTCTTTAAAACCGGCTACCTGAACCGACAACGAGGTTTTAAGCCTCTCACCTTAAAAAGCTTTTGGCGCGGCTACCAATTAGAAAACTGCTCATCCCCCGTTAATGGGGTAGAGCCTAGAAAAGGCACTGACGCCACTTTATCCGCCCACCGATTAAGGGCTTCTTATGAGTCGTCTTACGCCTAGAATGCAGCTATTCAAATTAGGCTGCCTGGCAAAGCCAAGACTCAATGCCGCACGAGTCAAACTCAAAAAAAAACGACCTCGTGGGTCGTTTATGTACTTGGTGGGCTGGGCGAGACTCGAACTCGCGACCAACGGATTAAAAGTCCGCTGCTCTAACCAACTGAGCTACCAGCCCCAAGCCCGCTATTATGACTTTTTACTCTTTTACTGTCAAACCACTACTGCCTAGCCTAGGGAAAGTGCCCGTTGTTTAATTCCCTCGACCACCTTAACATTGACCTTTGTCAATCTGTCTAAAACAGCGCTTTTTAAAAAAACGTATACAGATCAAAGAACTAAACTTAATCGCTATCACCTCATAAGGAAGCAAACATGAAAAAATTAAAATTGATCGCCGCCATCGCCACAACTGGTTTGCTTGCTATTGCGAACCAAAGCGCGTACGCGCAAGCTGAAGCGTGGCAAGGCCCCTGGGTGCACGTGGGCGTTGGTGCCGCAACGTTCATCCCTGGTTTTTCGGGTGGTCAGTACATGGGCGCTTACCCCTACTCAGGCTCGAAAAAAGACATCAATACGGCTATTGCTAGCATCTCTGCTGGCTACACGCTTGCAGTCTCTGGCCCATGGAGCCTTGGCCTTGGTGCCACAATCGCCCCTGGCACAAGCCCCTCGGCTGACTATGCTGTTTTAATCACCACCCCACGCGGTACGTCCACCGGCCCTGGTACTTATAACGTTGCCAACATCTACAGCATCACGCTTCAACCAGGTTATGCGATTGACAAAGAAAAACTCGTCTACGCCAAAGTTGGTTATACGGGCGCAACTGCAAACACCAACTCAGACTCTTTTGGTAAGGCCTCGAGCACCCTCAGCGGCTACGCCTTGGGTCTTGGCTACAAGCAAGTGATCTCAGGTGGCCTATACGGCTATGCCGAGTTCAATTATGCTAGCTACAGCAACGTCTCTGTTCCCTACTCGCAACTGAGCGGCAACATCAATGCAACAGGTATGGATGTGATGGTCGGTTTAGGCTGGCGATTCTAAGCTCAAGGCCGACTCTCGTCACGCAGCCTTACGACTGATCAAACCAGTGTGATCACGTGCGAGTCGTGCACCACAAAAAACAGCCGCGAAACTTTCGAATCGCGGCTGTTTTTTATTGAAATACGATCCTGGCTACCCTTTACCCTTTCGCAATACGCTTTGCGAAATTAACAGATCGCCTTAGCAGCGCTCAAAAATCCCAGCTGCACCCATGCCTGTGCCCACACACATCGTCACCATGCTGTATTTCAAGTTACGGCGATGTAAGGCGTGAATCGCCGTGGCACTACGAATGGCACCGGTAGCACCCAAAGGGTGTCCCAGAGCGATTGCACCACCCAAAGGATTCACTTTAGCGGGATCTAATTGAAGCTCTTGCATGACGGCGACCGCTTGCGCCGCAAACGCCTCATTCAATTCAATCCAATCCATGGCGTCTTGCTTTAAACCAGCCAAGCGCAAGGCAGCGGGGATCGCCTCTTTGGGGCCAATGCCCATGATCTCGGGTGGCACACCACGGGCGGCGTAGGACACGAAGCGCGCCAGCGGTGTCAGGCCGAACTGCTTGACCGCCTTTTCGCTGGCCAGGATCAGCGCACCGGCGCCGTCGCTGGTCTGGCTGCTGTTGCCGGCGGTGACGCTGCCCTTGGCGGCGAACACGGGCTTGAGCTTGGCCAGGCCTTCGATGGAGGTGTCCTTGCGCGGGCCTTCGTCGATGTCGACGATGCGCTTCTTCTCGCTGATCGAGCCGTCCGCCAGGTTGGGCGAGCGCTCGATGATCTC
>CALCPT010000456.1 GCA_937897265.1 uncultured Alcaligenaceae bacterium | reverse complement strand
GCAAGATGACTGGTTGCCAGAACAATTTACTGTGCCGCACCCAGAGTTTTATCGTCAATATTTACTATTTGCTGATCCACTTGAGCGGTTTTCAGTCGTGAGCTTTGTGTGGGGGGCAGGGCAAAAGACTCCGGTACATGACCATATGACCTGGGGCTTGATTGGTATGCTGCGCGGTCAAGAGATCGATACACACTACTTCAAGCAAGCAGACGGCAGTTATAGGCGAGGTGAGAGTCATGTGCTCAAACCGGGTAGTGTTTGCAGCGTATCACCTGCCACGCACGACGTGCACGAGGTAGCAAATTTTTATGCGGACCAGACCTCAATCAGCATTCATGTCTACGGCGGCAATATCGGCCGTATCAGCCGTCATGTCTTTGACCCCGTTACCGGTGCAGAAAAAACTTTCATCTCGGGCTACAACAGTGATGTTGTCCCTAACCTTTGGAATTAATCGCCGTGTTTAAACCTAGCCCCTTCGATGCTGTGCAGCTATGCGAGTACCAAGACGTTCGCAGTGCTCTGCTTGAAAAGCGCGAGATCGCCTTTTTAGACGTGCGCGAAGAAGACCCCCACGCTCAGTCACACCCTTTGTTCGCAGCAAATTTCCCCCTGTCGCGTGTCGAGCTTGAGGCCTATTCGAAGTTGCCTCGCCGTGATGTACAAATAGTGACGCTTGACGAAGGCGATGTCGGTTTGGCAGAGTCTGATGCGATGTTGGCAGCGCGCCGTTTAGTTGTTTTGGGCTTTACCCGAGTGGCCGTGTTTGCGGGTGGTGTGCGTGCCTGGAAAGCGGCGGGTGGCGAGCTGTTTCGAGATGTGAATGTACCAAGTAAATCGTTCGGTGAGTTGGTCGAGGCGAAGAAACATACCCCTTCGCTCTCAGCGCCTGAAGTGAAGGCGCTGATTGATCAACAAGCAGATGTGGTGATTGTTGATGCTCGTCGTTACGACGAGTACAACACGATGAGCATCCCCACTGCCACCAGTTGTCCTGGTGCTGAGTTAGTGTTGCGTATCGCTGAATTGGCCCCGCGGCCAGAAACACAAGTCATTGTTAACTGCGCCGGTCGTACGCGTAGCATCATCGGCACTCAGTCTTTGATTAATGCTGGCATTCCTAATAAAGTGGCGGCCTTACGTAATGGCACCATTGGTTGGACCCTTGCTGGTCAGGTGCTAGACAAAGGCGAGACCCGCAAATTTAAGGATGTGACTGAGCAAACGATGCAGACTGCAGCGGTGCGTGCGCGTGGTGTCGCAGAGCGTGCAGGTGTTAAGCGTACAACGTGGGCAGAGGCACAAACGTGGCAAACACAAGCCGAGCGTACGACCTACTTCTTTGACACGCGTACACCCGAAGAATACGCCGCAGGCCATGTTGCGGGGTTTCGGTCGACGCCAGGTGGGCAGTTGGTGCAAGAGACAGAAATGGTCGCCCCAGTGCGCGGCGCGCGCATCGTTTTGGTTGACTCAGACGGCGTGCGCGCCAATATGACGGCTTCGTGGCTGGCGCAGATGGCGTGGGATGTTTATGTGTTGACTGACTTGCCTGCGTCAGCGTTTACCGAAAAAGGTCCGTGGGTGGCCGAGTTGGCAGGGCTGCCGACCGTGCCGGCGATTTCAGTGGCTCAGTTAGCGGCTGGTTTAGCCGCTCAAAAGCTGGTTGTGCTTGATCTGAGCAAGCACGCTCAGTATGTGCAAGGGCACATACCGGGGGCGCAGTATGTGTTGCGTTCGCAATTTAAGCAGGCACTGAGCGTGTTGCCGCAGGCCTTGTCGTATGTGTTGGTGTGTCCGGATGGCCTGCTCTCTAGCTATGCGCATGCTGAGATTGCCGCGTTGTTAAACGTTCCTGTTTCAGTTTTAGCCGGTGGCACACAAGCTTGGAAAGTCTCTGGGCAGCCTCTTGAAAAAGGCGCGACTGCTTTACTGTCAGAGCCCATTGATCGTTATAAACGTCCGTATGAAGGTACCGATGCACCGCGTGAGGCGATGCAGGCGTACCTGGACTGGGAGTTTGGTTTAGTTGCGCAGCTAGGCGTTGATGGCACGCATCACTTTGAGGTGGTGTAAGGCTTGGTTCGGACACTGAAGTCGCAGTCACTGAGCTGCGACCGGTTTGAGCTTAACGTGAAAAATCAGTTCGAGTATTGCTAGCGATGCACCGCTACAAGACGACCCAGAGCACTGGGACGTCCTGTAGTCGTCGCGCTACTTAAGTACCGCGCTAGCTTGCGCCTGCGCGATTAGCTTGTTGGCATCTTCGGCTAGTAAAAAACCCTCTTTCAGCGCACGGTCGGTTGCCTTTTTGACGGCTGCCACATAGCCCGCGTGATCCTGATACCGTTCTTGTAACGACAGCCTTGGATCTTGATTGGCTGTTCGTTCGGCTGCTGTACGTGCAAACGGAATCATGCCGCCGACGTAATCACAAATCTGATCCTTGTGAAAAGGTTTGTCGCCGCCCGCAGTAATGTTCCAGCCAAGATAGGTGCCCAGCGGCGCGTCTAACAGGGCAACCGGCACGCCTCCTAGTTCATTACCATCTTGATCAACCTTAGGCGCGTACATCTTCAAGACCTGCTTGATCTTTGGTGGTGCAAGGGAAGGTACTCCCGAGGCCTCTAGCGCGTTGAACTGTGGACCCCAGTCGTAATCAAAGACCGGCATAATAAAGTCTGCTTCGGGGATCGTGGGACGTAATCCCGGTAGGGTTGGAAAGCCCAAATCTTTTTTATTGGCGAGCGCAAGGGTGCCGCTGCTTTGCCCTGCCGCCGGCGCCAAGGTTGGAAACCGACTGGGTGGTGGCGCTTTGCCTGTGATCACCCAGTCGCGAAAATGTACTCGGATGGCATTGACGGTTTCGGTATGAGGCACGGGGTTAGCAGGCAAGACGCCGACACCGAAGTTATTGCCGGGGCACACCGGCCCAGCCTTTGGCAGGCCAACGTCTGGTAGGCTGGTGTCGAAGCCACCTGCGCCGCCGCCGTGAGTACTACTTGCGATGTAATAGCGTCTAACGTTTTCAGGCAGAGGCAAGTCGGCCTTGGCATCTGTACCGACCCACTCAGGAGTGAGTTTCAACGCCCACACTTCTGCCGAGCCAAAATGTTCGACGATCTTTGGGCAGGTATTGGTAGCCAAGCAACGATCTAAAATGCCAGCAGCAGGTAACCCGCGCACAGGATCAGGATGAGGCAACCACCATTGCGGCCCCTCGCTACCGGCCTGATACAGCTCAAGCACACCATCAGGCTGTGCCCATCTAAAATTTAAGGCGATGCGTCGGCCGGCAATAATGGGCCAGGCACCTTCGTGCACGAGGCCACCTTGCTCTGCTTGATTAAAGCCCAAGTGCAACCAGCCACGCAAAAAGTTACCTGATTGCGAAATGCCTCGACCAATACTGTGTTTAATAAGATTTGCGATAGGGTTGGCGGTGCCCTCATCATCTTTGCCTGAGTGTTTGAAGAAGTGACCAACATCTCGCCAGGCGGCTAGGCCAATTCCCAACACATAGGGATCTTGGGCAGTAAAGACCACCTGATAGAGACGTTTGGCATCGAAACCGTTTTTCAAGCAAATCTGTGTGGCGTCGGGTGTGCCCGGAAACGGTGTTTTGTCATCACACTTTGCCCAGGCCCAGTCTGAAGACGGGATAGGGACTTCGTCGATGGCGGTTCCTTGCATCGTCTCGCCACCACGCGACACAAGTGTCGCCTTTGTCGTGTCTAGTGAGGCGGGTCTGTAAGGGACGGGATTCGTTTGTACCAGCAAGGGTTGCGAAGCCATCCCTGAGCGATTCACGATGCGACCAAACACTTCACCTGTGACCGCGTCTCCCTTTGCGAGGCGTGCTATGGGCACTTGCAGAAATTGCATGCCTTTTACGCTGGCGGTAGGGCGTACGGCGGTGGCGCCGCTATTGTCACCTTGCCAGGCACTCGCCAAAAGAATGTCACCAAAGGCTTGCTCTTGTGGTGCAAACGGAAACACGCGACCACGGTTTGGAACGTCGTGCCAAAGCATCCCGCTTGCTTGCTTGGAATCAATCGGTTTGTACAGCACGAATGAGGCGACATAACGCACTTTGCCGTCAGCGTCTTTCGCGAGTTCAATATCTTGAATCAAAGCGTTTTGCGGCAACGTTGGATCAAGCTCACCGAAAGCTCGGCCCGCAATGATTTCGTAGGGGATTGATGAGCCGTTCACAAAGGTTTGGGCGCCGGTTGACAGCGGGGCTGGAGCGTTCGTGGCTGGCGCCATTGCAAGTGTTTCATCAATGATGATTTTTGTGACACGCGCGTGAGCGCTGGTGCACAGGAGTAGGCTTGTAGTGATGGTCAGCAGCAGGTGTTGAGTTGTCGACCAAAACCTTCGCTCGCCTAAGTGCTTGGTGGCAGTGGATATTTGGTTGTGCACGACGTGACTTTTTCTCATGTTGTCTCAGTGTTTTTTTACAGTTGCGATCGTTATTGCGTTTGTGATGTTTGATGGGCGTGTTGTTCGTTTGCCTGTGGCCGCTGCGAGGACGTCAGCCCTTGACTATTCTCTACGGATGACGACCTGGGTGATGCAGTCACGAGGCGGTGCTACTGTTTTTTTATCGAAACCGTTTCTAAAAACGCGGCAAGCTGTTTATTCCACCACTTTGCTTGTCCAGTCGTACCATGCCCAGAGGTCTCTGGACTGGCGGGGATCAAGAGAAGTTGGCTGTTAGGAATACGTTTTAATGCTTGTTCGATCACACCAAACTCTGGAGGGTTGCGTTCGTCATCGGCTGAATTGATGACCAAAACACGGGCCTGAATTTTTTCGAGTTCACCCGACGGATCGTAGTCACGCGATGAATCCCATTGATAGAGGTTGTCGTTGGCATCGGCTTTTGACGCAGCTTGTAAACGCTGATCGAGTAATTTATCAGCGAGTTCGCGGCTTGGAGCGAGCTTTTGCAAACCTTGATTGCCACCACTTGTACTAATTTGAAAGAACACTGAGGCAAACTGCAAGCTAGGTGGTTGTTGTGTGTAGTTGCCGTTTTGCCAGGCAGGATCATTGCGAATTGAATCGATGATCAAGCGTCGCGTCATCCAGTTGCGCCCTGACATCGCTGCTGGCATTGATGCCATTGGTACCAGTGCATCCATAAATGTGGGGTGCTTGATGCCCCACAGCCAGGTCTGCATGCCACCCATTGAGTTACCTAAGACGAGGTGCAGATGCTTGAGCCCTAAGCCTTCGGTGACAAGGCGATACTGACCGGCCACCATGTCGTCGTAGTTGTATCGCGGAAATTTTGTCCGTAAACCGTCAGACGGTTTACTAGACGCACCCATGCCGATAGCATCGGGCAAAATAATAAAATATTTGTTGGCATCAAGAGCCTGACCCGGGCCAAACAGCTGACCACCAAAGGCAGGGTTGAGCATGCCACTACCGGTGCCTGCAGTGCCATGCAAAATCAGAACTGGTATGCCGGTTGGCTCGCCCAAAGTGGTGTAGCCGAGCTTGACTTCGCTTAAGACTTCGCCCGTATGAAATTTAAAATCTTTGGCAACCCAAGTTGCTTGTTTTGGAGTGTGCATCGTCTGAGCCATCGAATAAGCCGTAAATAGAGTGAATAAAAGAAAACCGATACCTCTGACATAAACTTTCATCAAAGCACCTCTTTCAATAAGTCGAGAAATAGACGCTCGCCGTGGCGAACTTTTAGTTGCCAGTCTTGGCCCGAGTCTTCGTTGGTGTGATCTGTGACGTATTTAAACGAACGCCACGCGATATTGTGATCGTGAGCAATGGCAGCGATTGCAAAAAGTTCCATGTCAACAACATCGACGTTGTTTGCCGCAAACCAAGGGTCTTTTGCCATCACAAAGCTGTCGCCAGTGCCGCAGGTGTAACCGCCCGAACCTGAAAGATATTCGTAAGGGCGCGTGCAAAAGGGCACTTGGCCACGTGGCGCCAAGGGTTCGGCAATCATGTCGCGCTGCACCACGCGCTGAATTTCAACGAGCCCACTGGCATGCGACGCAACCGCGCCGACCGTACCAAAATTTAAAATACGTTTCGGCCTGCTTTGTTCGATGGCCTTGAATGTTGCGATGGCAGCATTGAGTTTGCCGATGCCAGAATAAAAAATCTGCACCCCATGAGGTAACAAACGGGCATCTAACTCAGTGGCAAGCGCAGTAATGATGATGGTATCGGTGGTCATTAGGCTTTACATAAATCAGTTAACCTACATCATATGCCGGCATACTGAGAC
>CALCPT010000455.1 GCA_937897265.1 uncultured Alcaligenaceae bacterium | reverse complement strand
AAACTGCCGAGCAAAATCAACTTGATGCAGGCTGATGACTGCGGTCAAGCCGTCAGATTTACAGATGTCGTGCAGCAACTGAAGTAGCCGTAATGAAGTGTTGGGATCAAGGCTGGCGATGGGTTCATCGGCCAGCAATAGCCTTGGCTGTTGAATCAAGGCTCGGGCCATCCCCACTCGCTGTTGCTGACCGCCCGATAGTTGATCAGCACGTGCTAAAGCGCGCTCCAGTAAGCCGACACGATCGATCGCCGCCAAGGCTTGCTCTTTCTCTGAACGCGTCCAAGGGCAAAACATGCGCCAACCAGAGTGGTGCCCCATCCGTCCAAGTAACACGTTGTTCAGCACGCTTAAACGGCCAATTAAGTGATGTTGTTGAAAAATCATGCCAGTTAGGCGACGGTGACGCTGTAGAGTCGACGGGTCGGCAAGATCACCAAAGCCAGCCGCCGTGACGCTTCCGGCCGTTGGTTTGACTAGGCCATTTAACGCACGTAAAAGTGTTGATTTGCCGGCGCCAGATGTACCCAACAAAACAACAAAGGATCCCCGAGCAATGTCTAAGCTGGTGTGTTGTAGGGCCTTTAGATTGTTTGTATAGGTGACTTCTAGGTCAGTCGTGCAAATCACTGAGTCTTTCGAAACTGGCTGGCTGTTGAAAAAAGTGGTTGCAGAATTCATATGATTGTTGAGGTCGCCATTGGTGGTGGCGATGGTGCAACGCCGTAACTTGCTGAGTGCTGAAGATCTTTACACTCCGACCCCTCACTCGCCAAATCATTGTTATTATGATGTCTTGAAATGACATTTGTGTGACGCCCTAGGCGTTGCGATACAGCGGCTGCCTAAGTGTCAATCCGTCACCATTGGCCTGCCGGCTCTAAGAGACTTCTAAAAAGAGACCCCTCATGAACTTAACTCCCGCTCAACTGGCGCAATTTGATAAAGACGGTTATTTGTTTTTTCCGGGTTTGTTTACGCCTGAAGAAACCAAAACCTTGAACGCCGCCGTGCCAGAGCTTTATAGCCGGCGCGAGGCGTTCAATGTGCGTGAAAAAGGTAGCGATGCGGTCCGAACCAACTTTGCGGCACACATGTACAGCGAGCCCTTTGCCAAGCTCGGGCGTCATCCACGTATGATCAAACCGGTTGAAGAACTGTTTGGTGAAAAGCTTTATATGCACCAGTTCAAAATCAACGGCAAGATGGCCTTTGAAGGTGACGTTTGGCAGTGGCATCAAGATTACGGTACGTGGTTGAATGACGACATGATGCCCACCGAGCGTGCGATGAACGTTGCGATTTTCTTGGATGATGTCAATGCTTACAACGGCCCTTTGATGTTCATCCCCGGTAGTCATAAAAAAGGCGTGATCGAGGCCAAGCACGATCTCACGACCACCAGCTATCCGCTTTGGACCATCAACAACCAGAACATCACCGACATGGTCGCCAAGGCGGGTGGCCTTAATGGGGGCATCGTGGCGCCGAAAGGCCCGCCCGGTTCGATGATTCTGTTCCACGGCTGTCTGGTGCATGCCTCGACGTCCAACCTGTCGCCCTGGAACCGTAACGCCGTCTACTTAAGCCTGTGTGCGGTGTCGAATCATATTCGCCGCCATAAGCGTCCTGAATTCATTGCACATCGCGATTTCACACCGATTGAATGCTTGCCTGATGATTGCCTGAGTAAGTCCTATCCAGTCGATTTGCCCTGGGGTAAAGGCATGCCTGCGAGTGCGCTCGAAACCTCGCTTGACGAAATTAAGGTGGCCGCATGAGTTTGCACGCAAAATTGTTAGAGCGTGCCGCGGCAAATCGCCCCATTCGCATTGGTTTAATCGGTGCCGGAAAATTCGGCTCAATGTATCTGTCGCAGGCCCCTCGCACGCCTGGCATTCATTTGGTGGCGGTGGCAGACCTGTCACCAGATCGTGCGCGAGCATCTTTGGTGCGTGTGGGCAGCACAAAATTGATGACAG
>CALCPT010000454.1 GCA_937897265.1 uncultured Alcaligenaceae bacterium | reverse complement strand
GCCCACTTGAAGGATCTGAAGGACAAACCCTGGTGGATTGCCGCGCTGCTCAGCTGGGCGATCGCCCTGATGGAATACCTATTTCAAGTGCCGGCCAACCGCATCGGCTATCAAAGCGGCATTGGCCTGGCCCAGCGAGACCCCAGGGGCCACATCAAACGAAATCGTATCGGCCGCCGACAAGCCCTGGTGTCGGACACTTAACGGCGCATTATTCACTTCAAATTTTGCCACTGCCATCAACGGCACGCGTTGGCCTGTTTGGCTCAAGACGTACACATCGCGCAAGGACTCGGGGTCTTGCGCGTGACGTGAGCCCACCCCCATCACCACCCGGTACTGATTGCGATCACCGTACATCACCGAAATTTGCCGTTGGCTGAAAGAATTATTCAACACCGCCGAAATACTCGCCATCGGCACGCCCAGGCGCTGCGCAGCATCACGATCAATCTGTAATGAAACCTGTCGGCCGCGGTCTTCAACGTCGGTATCGACATCAATCAACTCGGGCAGGCCGGCAAGCGCTTGCTGTACCTTTGGCATCCATTCTTTCAAGTCCTCAAGCTCGTTGGCCATCAGGGTGTATTGAAAGGCTGAGCTACTTTGCCGACCACCAATCCTGATGTCCTGTTGCGCCATCAAAAATAAACGCGCACCCGGGATCCCCGCGAGTTGTGGTCGCAAACGTGTGATCACATCTCTGACTGAAATTTTTCGCTCAGCGAAGGGCTTGAGCTGCACGGCCAAAAAGCTGCTGTTGCTGCCACCTCGCCCACTGGCGTAAGCCGTGACAGTGCTGATGGCTGGATCGCGTAAGAGCACCTGCCTGAAACGATCAAGCTTAGGTTTCATCGAGTCAAACGAAGTTCCGTCATCGGTGGCAAAAAAACCTAGCATCATTCCGGTATCTTGCTGTGGAAAGAAGCCTTTTGGTACAACGCCGTACAGATAAAAATTTAAGCCAACCGTTGCCGCCAACAGCAACATCATCAAACGACCATGACGCAAAGCCCAGTGTAATGAGCGACCGTAACCATTCACGGTTGCGTCAACCATCGCTTGAATATCGCGCGAAAAAATATTAGGCCGATCGTTTGCGCCCGGCTCTTTGACCGGGCGTTTTAGCAAGTGCGCAGCCATCATGGGCGTCAGTGTCAGCGACACTAACATTGAAATTAAGATGGCAGCCGACAAGGTCACCGCAAACTCACGGAATAAGCGGCCAGGTAATCCACCCATCAGCAAGATCGGAATAAATACCGCAATCAGCGAGATACTCATCGACAAGACAGTAAAACCAACTTCTTTGGTGCCACGCAAGGCCGCACGTTGAATCGACTCGCCACGTTCGACGTGGCGCATAATGTTTTCAACGACAACGATGGCGTCATCCACCACAAACCCGGTAGCCACAATCAATGCCATCAAAGACATGGTGTTTAACGAGTAGCCACACAAGTACATCACGCCGAAAGTGCCGATCAACGATACAGGCACCGCAATCGTCGGAATAAAGGCGGCACGTAAATTACGCAAAAACACTAGTACCACCATCATGACTAACCCGATGGCAATCAAGAGTGTCTTTTCGGCTTCATGCACCGAAGCCCGAATGCTGGGAGTGCGATCTTGCGCCACCGAGACCGTCACATCTGCGGGCAGCATGGCTCGCAACACCGGCAAATCTGCCCGAATCTGATCAACAGTCTTGATGATGTTCGCTTTGGCCTGACTGCGCACCAGTACCAAGATGGCCTGCTGCGTATTGAAATAGCCAATATTGAACGTATCCTCCACTGAATCTTCAACACGAGCAACCTCTGACAATCGTACCGGTGCGCCATTGCGCCACGCCACAATGAGCGGTCGATAATCTGCAGCTTTCCACAGTTGATCGTTGGCCATAATCTGCCAGCGATTCGTTTCGTTTTCAAGAACACCTTTGGGTCGGGTAGAGTTTGCCCCAGCGATCGCCATTCGAACCGTTTCAAGCGATACACCCGCCTGCGCCAAGGCGTCGGGATCAAGGTCGATACGCACTGCCGGTAAAGAACTTCCGCCAATCTGCACCTCGCCCACACCTTCGACTTGGGACAGCTTTTGTTGCACTGTCGTGGAGGCAATGTCATACAGTTGCCCCTGCGACAACGAGTCAGACGTCAAGGCAAGCGTCATAATCGGTGCAGAGGCGGGGTTAGCCTTGTTGTATGACGGGTTGCTACGCAACCCACTAGGCATCATCGCTCGGGCCGCATTAATTGCACCCTGCACATCAGTGGCTGCACTATTGATATCGCGACTCAAGTCAAACTGCAACGTGATGCGAGTCTGGCCCGTAGTGCTCCGTGACGTCATTTCAGACACGCCCGCAATCGTACCCAGTGAGCGCTCGAGCGGCGTCGCCACCGTCGCAGCCATGACTTCAGGGCTTGCCCCGGGCATTTGCGCGCGTACGCCAATTACCGGAAACTCAATCTGCGGCAATGGCGCAATTGGCAGCAAGCTATGCGCCAACCAGCCTGCCAGCACCACACCCAACCAAATCAATATCGTGGCAACAGGGCGTACGATAAAGGGGCCAGACAGGCTCATGACGCAGAATCGCTCGCGCTTGTCTTGGTGTGCCGCCCCACAAACATGCGATCAAAGAACAGATAAATCACTGGCGTTGTGAACAACGTCAACACTTGACTCACAAGCAAACCGCCCACCATCACCAAACCAAGCGGCTGCCGAAGTTCGGCTCCGGTACCGGTTGACAGCATTAAGGGCACAGCACCAAATAACGCAGCAAGCGTTGTCATCAAAATTGGGCGAAACCGCAAAAGCGCCGCTTGTTGAATCGCCTCGCGAGCTGGCATCTTGTGCTTGCGCTCGGCCTCAAGCGCAAAGTCGATCATCATGATCGCATTCTTTTTCACAATACCGATCAACAAAATGATGCCGATAATCCCGATCATATCCAGATCACGACCCGTCAGCGTCAACGCCAACAAAGCGCCTATCGCGGCTGACGGCAAGGTCGATAAAATCGTAATTGGGTGAATAAAACTTTCATACAGCACGCCAAGCACGATGTACATCGTGATCACAGCAGCCAAAATCAAAAATAACGTACTAGAAAGCGAAGCCTCAAACGCACGCGCGGCACCCTGAAACCGCGCTTGAATCCCCACAGGCATCCCGATCGCTTGCTGAGACTCAGTCACTGCGGCCACTGCGTCAGACAACGAAGCACCGGGCGCCAGGTTAAAAGAGATCGTTACCGAGGGAAACTGGTCGAGCCGATTCAACACTAACGCAGAACGCCCCTCTGTCACGGTCACTAAGTTCGTCAACGCAATAGGTTTACCGTCGGCCGTTTTGACATAAATTGATCCAAACGCTGAAGGATCGCGACGAAACTGCGGTGCCGTTTCAAGTACGACACGGTATTGATTTGATTGAGTGAAGATCGTTGAGATTTGGCGCTGTCCAAACGCATCGTATAACGCGTCATCGATCGCCGCCGTCGAGACACCCACACGTGCCGCAGCGTCACGATCAATCTGAATAAACGTATTGAGCCCTTCGTTTTGCATGTCATCGATGACATCGGCCAGTGGCTTACGCTGGCGCAGTTGATCGACGAGCAAAGGCACCCATTGCGCGAGCAGCGCCGGTTCAGAGCTTTCAAGGGTCAGTTGATACTGAGTGCGGCTGACGCGATCTTCAACGGTTAAATCTTGTACAGGTTGCAGATAAAACTGCAATCCCGCAACCTCACTCAAGCGCTGTTGCAAGCGTTGAATGATCGCAGAGGCCTGATCCTGCCTTTGACCGTGCGCACGCAAGGCCACTTGCAAGCGACCCGTGTTGACCGTCTCATTGACAGAATCAACACCCACAAAAGATGCCACAGTGGCAACGGCGGGGTCTTCTAAAATCACTTTGACGGCTTCTTGCTGACGCTGCGCCATGGTTGTAAACGCAAGATTTTGCGGCGCTTGCGTCACGATTTGAATCAACCCGGTATCCTGCGCAGGGAAAAAGCCTTTTGGAATCGCCAGATACAGCAGCGCCGTCAATAAAAACGTGCCAAGTGCGACAAATAAGGTGAGCGTCTGATGATTAAGCACGACCTGCAACAGG
>CALCPT010000453.1 GCA_937897265.1 uncultured Alcaligenaceae bacterium | reverse complement strand
ATCTACACAGGCGAAGACACTCTTTCCCTACACGACGCTCTTCCGATCTCCTCAAGCTCATTACCAGGGCGCTTGAGATTGCGCCGAACGATCCTTTCATCATGGACAGCATGGGTTGGATCAAGTTTCGACTTGGCGACTATGTGGCAGCGGTGCAGTACCTAGAAAAAGCCTATCGCGTGCGCCCAGAGGCTGATATCGCAGCGCATCTCGGTGAAGCCCTGTGGATGTTAGGTCAGCGCGACGCCGCCAAAGAGATCTGGAAAAAAGGTCTGGCAAAAGAGGCCGATAACGCGACGCTGCAAGAGACGATCAAGCGTCTTGGAGTGCGACTTTGAGGATTGCAAAAAATTTGGTGAGTCTGCGATCGATTATCGGCCTCACGTTCGCTGTGCTGCTAATTGGATTAAGTGGTTGCGCAACGCAACCCGCGAGTGAGTCGATGCCTGAGGGCTCTTTGCTGCGGATGGGGCGGTTTGCTGTCAAGACCGAGCAGGTCAATCAAGCCCCCGAGGCGATTCAAGGCGGTTTTGTCTGGCGCGACACTCCCGCACAACTGACGCTGGATTTGACCAACCCTTTCGGTAGTATTTTGGCGCGCGTCACCGTGCAAAGCAGCGGTGCGACCCTTGAGCGGGCAAATGGCGAGGTCATACAAACCATGACACCGGATAGTTTGGTCGATCAGGCACTTGGCCAAAGCATCCCTGTGCAGGGGTTGCGCGCTTGGTTGCGTACGCAGCAAAAACCTCAGTCAGGGATGCGTGTGTTAGAACGAGATGCCCAGGGCAGAATCGTGTCCTTCGAGCAAGAGGGCTGGAGCGCACGGCTCTCTAATTTCGATGCTCTTGGTCCGCGCTTGGTCAGTTTGCTGCGCGCTGAAGCCGGTCGCAAGATGTCGGTTCGACTGGTTATCGACTAACCGTGCTGTACGACCTTCCCGCACCAGCAAAGTTGAATTTGTTTTTGCATGTCGTTGGGCGACGTGATGATGGCTATCATCTTTTGCAGACTGTTTTTAGGCTGATCAGTCTGGCTGACCGCATCGACTTGGATCTGCGCCGTGATGGCAAGATTGTGCGCGAAACTGACATGCTAGGGGTGCCGCACGATGAAGATCTGGTGGTGCGCGCCGCGCGAGCATTGCAAACGCATACCGGTACCAAGCTTGGCGCTCAAATTAAGGTGAAAAAAAATATACCTGCTGGCGGTGGCTTAGGAGGTGGCTCGAGTGATGCCGCGACCGTGCTAATCGCGCTAAATCGACTGTGGGAAACGCGTTTGAGTCGCGCAGACCTGATGCGGCTTGGGCTTGGATTGGGCGCCGACGTGCCAGTCTTTATCGCTGGCCAAAATGCGTTTGCCCAAGGAATAGGTGAGCAACTGACCCCCGTCCGGTTGCCTGAACGGTCTTATGTTGTTGTTCAGCCTGCCCAAAGCGTACCCACTGCAGCCGTTTTCGGGGCGTCTGATTTGACAAGAGACACCGATCCGGTCAAAATGACGGACTTTTCTGGGGTCAAACTCTTTGCTGAGTTTTGCGGTGAAATTGATCAACAATCAAGTTTCCTGCAAGATTTTGGTCGCAACGATTTGCAGCCAGTTGTTATGAAACGCTATCCCGTTGTTTGTCAGGCGCTCGATTGGCTTACCCAAGCCGGTCTAAAAGCCCGAATGACAGGATCAGGAGCCTGCCTGTTTGTTGGGTTTCCGAGTGTTCAGCAGGCAACGGCGGTCCATCAGAAATTACTCGCTAAAACGCGTACAGATTTTTCTAGTGCAGCCTTGGCGGGTGTGCTGAACCCAATACAGTCGATTTCGGTCTGTGAAGGGTTATCAGAGCACCCCTTGCGGCATTGGATTGAAAGTTAGTTGGGGAGTCGCCAAGCTGGTTAAGGCACCGGATTTTGATTCCGGCATGCGAAGGTTCGAATCCTTCCTCCCCAGCCCCAAAACGTGTAGCTGTTGAACTTGTTTGCCGTCAGATTCGTCGTTTCAGTGTCAGGCTCTCGTTCAACAGCTTTTTTGCTTTCTGTTTGCTTGATTTACTGTCTGTGATTGCCTAAACCATGGCCAACGATAGTTTTATGATTTTCACGGGCACAGCCAATACACGGCTGGCCATCGACGTGGTAAACCACCTCGATATGTCGATGGGCAAAATGTCCGTTGGCCGTTTTTCAGACGGCGAAGTGATGGTCGAGATTAACGAAAACGTTCGCGGTAAAGACGTTTTTGTGCTGCAGCCCACCTGTGCTCCCACCAACGATAACCTGATGGAAATCATGGTCATGGTCGACGCTTTGCGTCGCGCCTCGGCCGGTCGCATTACCGCGGCAATCCCGTATTTTGGTTATGGTCGTCAAGATCGTCGCCCGCGTTCTGCGCGTGTTGCGATTTCGGCCAAGGTTGTGGCCAACATGTTGCAGGTAGCGGGTGTCGATCGTGTTTTAACGATGGATCTTCACGCCGATCAGATTCAAGGTTTTTTCGATATCCCGGTCGACAATATTTACGCTGGTCCGATTTTGTTGGGCGACATCTGGCGCCGTAATCTCTCAAACTTGGTGGTGGTTTCACCTGATATTGGCGGTGTTGTGCGTGCGCGTGCCTTGGCCAAGCAGCTTGAAGCTGATCTGGCCATTATTGATAAGCGCCGTCCTAAGGCCAATGTTTCTGAAGTGATGAACATCATTGGCGAGGTAGATGGTCGCACCTGCTTAATCATGGATGACATGGTTGATACAGCAGGTACGCTCTGCAAAGCCGCACAAGCGCTCAAAGAGCGTGGTGCTGGCGGTGTGTATGCCTACTGTACCCACGCTGTCTTGTCGGGTGGCGCCATCGAGCGTATCCAAAACTCTGAATTGACTGAGCTTGTCGTGACCGACACGATTCCTCTGTCTGAGCAGGCGCGTGCCTGTAGCAAAATCCGCCAGCTCTCATGTGCGGCTTTGTTGGGCGAAACAATCTTACGTATTTCAAACGCCGAATCAGTGAGTTCGCTGTTTGTTGACTAAGCCCGAACGTCGAAGCTGACGATTCATTGTTGTTGATTTTTTGTTGACCGAATTCAATCGAGCTTAGCCTCGATTAAAAAATTTGCAGGCCACTGGTCGCGGTGGTGTGCAAAATCGCTGTTCGGTGTCGAGCAGTGTTTTAACCGGGTGTTTTTCACCCTACTTGGAGTTTTACATGCAATTTAATGCAACCTTACGAAGCGTACAGGGATCGAGTGCGAGCCGCCGCCTGCGCCGTGCGAGCCGCGTTCCAGCCATCGTTTACGGTGGTAAAGAGCAGCCCGCTAACATCGAACTCGATCACAACGAAATTTTTCATGCCTTGCGCAAAGAACTATTTCATTCATCAATTCTTGATATGCAGCTTGATGGCAAAAGCCAGCAAGTGTTGTTGCGCTCAGTACAATGGCATCCCTACAAGCAAATCGTGATGCACGTTGACTTTCAACGCGTTGACGCTAGCCAAAAGCTGCACACTAAAGTGCCTTTGCACTTCACCAACGCCGAGATTTCGCCTGCCGTTAAGCTCAGCGCTGCGATTATTTCGCATCTGTTTACCGAAATCGAAATCAGCTGCTTGCCAGCCGACCTGCCACAGTTTATCGAAGTTGACTTGTCTACCTTGGTGGGCGGTGCGTCGATTCACTTGGCCGACATTACAATGCCTAAAGGTGTTTCGTATGTTGCCCATCGCGGTGATGCGAACCCTGTTTTGGCGACTGCAATTGTTAAGGGTGGTTCTAGCGACGATGGCGACGAAGCCAAAGCTGCACCTGCAGCCTAAGTTGTCCGACCTCTAGCCATAGCTGCGCGATACAGCTCTGGCTGTTGGGCTAAACCCCCAAAGGTTTGTCACAAAAGCCCCACTTCTGCTTTGCATGGGTGGGGCTTTTGCTTTCTAATGCAAGCATGACTGCACCCATCAAATTGATTGTTGGCCTGGGCAATCCCGGCAACGAATACGCAAAAACACGTCACAATGCCGGCTTTTGGCTGGTGGATGACATCGCAAGCGATCTAAAAACCAGCTTTGCGCACGAAAAAACATTTTTCGGCATGGTGGCAAAAACCCGTGTTGCCAACGATCAGGTTTTTTTGGCCAAGCCACAGACGTTTATGAACAAGTCGGGGCAATGCGTGGGGTCGTTGGCAAGGTTTTATAAGCTCGCCCCAGAAAACATCTTGGTGTTGCACGACGAGCTCGATTTGATGCCTGGTCAGGTTAAGGTCAAGCAAGGGGGCGGGCATGCTGGGCATAACGGTTTGCGTGATATCGAGTCGGTATTGGGTAGCCCAAATTTTTGGCGCTTGCGCCTTGGTATCGGACACCCCCGCACATTATCGTTAGCGCAAGAGGTCGCAGATTTTGTCTTGCATGCGCCGCGACGCGAAGATCAAACGGCGATCGATGCTTGCGTGACGCGTTGCCGGGCAGTGATCCCACTGTTTTTAGCTGGCGAGTTTGCGAAAGCTACAGGGCAACTGCATCGCGACAACCCTGCATGACAACGCTGGGGTTTCGCGACGACTTCAAGCGGTTTTTGCGATTTGTACTCAGGCCAAGCCTTGCTCGGCGCGTACCACGCAGCTTGACTGTCACGGGTTGGCTAGGTGATTGGTGGCCCAATATTCGCTTACCACGACTGCTCGCTTGGGCCGCAACACTCTGGGCACTTAACATCGTGGTACTGGGTCCCCTTGTATTAACGGTGTTTGAACTCAGCGGCGCGACCCATCGCATCAGTGTGCACAACTTACCTTGGTTGCAGGCGATTTTATGGGCGCCGGTAGTCGAAGAAATGCTCTTTCGGTTTGGCTTGCGCCGGCCGTTATTGGCCCTTGGGCTCGTACCCTTGATGGTGGTTGTTTTGCTCAATGGCTTGGCCTGGTGGGCCAGTAGTTTGTTGGCGCTATCCGTAGTGGCGGTTTGGTGGCTAAGCGCTCGCACCCGCACGCCGAGTGCCAATGGGTATCGGTGGCTACGCCGCTATCGTGCGTTGTTTCCGTGGGTCTTGCATCTATCGGTGTTGGCTTTTGCTGCACTTCATATCAAAAACTTTGTCTTTGACGAGATGGCCTGGTGGATGATGGTGGTATTGGTTGCACCACAGTGGGTAACGGGCTTGGTCTTAAGTTGGATTCGCGTGCAACGCGGGATCGGTGCAGCCATGTTGTTGCACGGCATGTTTAATGCAGGTCCTTTAAGCGTAGCTTGGGTTGCGCTGCAGTGGTTGGGCGACTGAAATTTATAAAACGACCGGCAGCGAATGCCTGCAATCGCTAACCACTAAGACACTTGCACATACTGTTAATGCGAGCGAGCGCTAGACCGTTGGTGATTGCTACTTTTCTAAATACTGCTCGCGTAATTGCCGCTTCAGCGTTTTACCAATTTCATTGCGAGGTAAGTCTGTAATCAACAGTAGGTCGGCCAAGCGCTGCGTTTTGCCTAAACGCCCATTCACCCAAGTCAGTAGCGCCTCTTTGGTAATGCTTGCGTTTGGGCGCAACACCACGTATCCCACTGGGGTTTCGCCCCAAGCACGTGAGGGCACGCCCACGACAGCCGCTTCGGCAATCTCAGGGTGTTGCTCGAGCTCTGCTTCAAGATCGCTTGGATAAATATTAAAGCCACCCGAAATCACCATATCTTTTTTTCGATCTGACAAAATCACAAAGCCATCGTCGTCAAAGCGCCCGATATCGCCAGTACGGATAAAGCGTTTGCCGGTTGAATCAAACCATTCAATTTCGCGGGTTTTTTCAGGTAGGCCGTGATAGCCCTTCATCATCACGGCCGAGTGCCCGACGATCTCGCCGGTTTGTCCGTGCTCAAGTTCAATACCGTGGTCGTCAATCATGCGAATCTCGTGGCCGGCAGACGGCTGGCCGATCGTGTGCAGCTTGTTGGGGTGCAGATGCGCTTTGAGTTCGCAGCGCACCCCGCCTTCGGTCATGCCGTACACATCATTGAGTTCACCGGGCCAACGCCGCAAGACCTCGGCCTTGAGTGCGGCACTAAAGGGTGCGCTGGTTGAGCCCTTGATGCGCAGTGAAGATAAATCATGCTCATCAAAGGTCGGATCGTCTAGCAAACGCTGATACTGCACCGGCACCATCACGGTGTGCGTGGCTTGGTGGCGCGCGGCCAAGGCAAGATATTGGCGCGTATCGAACTTGCTCATCAGAACCGCTGTGGCACCGAGTGCCAGGCCCGGCAAAAGGGGTACCAGCGTTGTATTTGAGTAGAGAGGGGTAGATAGCAGCAAAACTGACGTAAAGCCGATGCCGCTGGCTGCAGCGCGCTGTGTTTGTGACCAACGCATCGAACAGGGCTGCACAATACCCTTGGGCACACCCGTCGTGCCCGACGAGTAAATCAGATTGAAAGCCCGATCGGGGTCGTTGGCGACAGGCGTGGGATTAGTCTCTGCACCTAACCACTGCGTCCAACTGCACTGCGTCCCACTGTCCGCGCCTGTTGTCAGATCAAACCAGACCTTTTTGAGCGCAACGGGCGCATGGCCGGCTTTGACCGCAGGCATAAAACCCTCAAGATCCCAGGCCTTGGCGACCGGTTGATCAAGAAACAGCCATTGTGCGCCCGAGTTGGCCAGCATCCCGGTCAGATTCTGAGCGGTTGCCGAAGGCGGCAGAGGCGTCATGACGCCGCCGGCACGCAGCACGCCAAAATACAACGCAACATATTCAAGTGAAGTGCCGGCGCAGGCCGCAATCACATCGCCAGGCTGCACGCCGTCACGCTGCAGGCTTACTGCCGCACGCGACACCAACTGATCAAAGTCGCGATAGTTCAGCGTGACCCCGTTTAAGATCAGCGCGGGGTGCTCGGGGCGGAGTTGCGCAACGGCGCTCAGGCAGTCGGGCAGAGAGCCGTTCGGCTGGGTTAACAGGTCAGTGAGTGTCATCAGAAAGAGGGCGAAAGAATACGTTGAGGTCGCACTGTGGCTAGGGCAGGCTTTACAGGGACAGCTGTGCCAACAACACCCTAGGCTAGAGCGGTTAAACTCACATTCTATAAGTAGTCTTCATTTACTAAATTTTCGGGATTCTTTTCATGGCTCTGCAATGTGGCATCGTTGGTTTGCCCAACGTCGGCAAATCAACACTCTTTAATGCCCTCACCAAGGCAGGCATCGCCGCCGAAAACTATCCGTTTTGCACGATCGAGCCTAACGTAGGCGTGGTTGAGGTGCCCGACTCGCGCTTGAACAAGCTCGCCGAAATCGTCAACCCCGAACGCATCTTGCACGCCACGGTTGAATTTGTGGATATCGCAGGCTTAGTGGCTGGCGCTAGCCAAGGCGAAGGCTTGGGCAACCAGTTCTTGTCACACATTCGCGAAACCAACGCCATCATTAACGTGGTGCGCTGTTTCGAAGACGACAACGTCATCCACGTTGCGGGCCGTGTCGACCCAATCTCTGACATTCAAGTGATTGAAACCGAGCTGGCCTTGGCCGACATGCAAACCGCTGAAAAAGCGTTGCATCGCCATCAAAAAACCGCACGCTCGGGCGATAAAGACGCGCAAAAAGTTGTCGCGATTCTTGAAGTAGTCATCAAGCAATTGAACGATGCGCAGCCCATCAGAGCGCTTGGTTTATCAGCCGAAGACATGGCCTTGATTGCGCCGTTGTGCTTCATCACCGCCAAGCCTGCTATGTATGTGGGTAACGTCAGTGATCAAGGCTTCAAAGATAACCCGATGCTTGATCGCCTGACCGAATACGCCACCGCCCGCAAAGCACCGGTCGTGGCAATTTGCGCCGCAATCGAATCCGAAATTGCAGAACTACCTGATGAAGATAAGGCCGTGTTTCTTGAAGACATGGGCATGCAAGAGCCAGGCTTAAACCGCCTGATTCGCGGTGCCTTCACCTTGTTAGGTTTGCAAACTTATTTCACCGCAGGCGTGAAAGAAGTACGCGCCTGGACAGTACCGATCGGCGCTACCGGCCCACAAGCTGCTGGTGTGATTCACACCGACTTTGAACGCGGCTTCATTCGCGCACAAACAATCGCCTATGAAGATTTCATTACCTACAAAGGCGAGCAAGGCGCCAAAGAAGCCGGCAAGATGCGCGCTGAAGGTAAAGAGTATGTGGTGCAAGATGGCGATGTGATGAACTTTTTGTTTAACGTCTGACACAGAACTTGGTTTACATCGGATGTTTGGAAGTGACAAAAATATCATAGGGACTTTAGAGTTGTTGTCTTAGACGCCAATAAGTATTATGGTCTCGCGACTACTACCCTGTTGGTTTCGACTGTCAGGCGCGGGGCCTCTTCTGAGGCCCTTGCTTTTTTTAGCTCAGATTTTTTCGACTCATTGACAGCTACATCCCTTACCAGTGATAAAGTTCAAAAGTCGGTCCAGTTTCGCATTGATGAAGAATTTATTCGACCAGGTGGCTTCGAAGACTTTCTCAACAAAAAGCGAAAAGCCTCAGAAATTAGCGCCAGCGCGCGCCTTGGTCTTAACAGACGTACAGGCGGGGACTTAACATCGCACGGCTGCGCTAATGCGTTCGTTAAGAAAGACACTAAGAAAAATAAACAAGTCAAACAAGCGATGGAAACATCCGAGAGCGTCAGACCGCGGGCGATTGGTGTGCTAATTAGTTTTAGATTGGAGGATGTGGGATTGACTTGCAGGCCTGAGGGGTTGGCGAGATAAGACTTAAGGTCACATAGAACGCTTTTAAGGATGGCTAGAACGCTGCGATCAAGTCGCTCAGGGCGACGTAGCGTGAATAAAGTGTATCGATAAGCAACTTCAGCGACTGAGGCCGCACAACTCCAATATTTGACTAAAAATTACGAATAATTAGATAATGAGTTTATTCACTTTGCTTTGATTTATTAAGTATATCTTCTGATGCTTTAAGTTAGTTGAGTCTTTAAGGATATAGCTGAACCAAGAGGCGTTCTTATCCAGTGCCAAATTCTATTTTGCTAATCAGATCAATACTGCTGAGATTGAATAAAAATAATGATGTAGGTGCTGTTACACAGGTGTTTCGTATGAGTATACGGTTGTACGTATCTGTAGCTCTATTTTGCGACGTCGCCATAAAGTCGTTGCTAGCAGAAGCTCTTTATAGTTGCTAACTTGAGGGATATTTTGTGACTATTGACCCAAACAATGAAGATGAACTCGTTTTTTCTAAAGCGATAAAACAAAAAGAGGCTCAAAACTGGGATGAGGCATTCGTTTTATTCTCCGAACTAGCAGGCAAAGGTCATGCCTCAGCACAGCACCACTTAGCAGATCTGTATCTTGAGGGAAAAGGCATTGCAAAAAACTCCACTAAGGCGATGGCTCTACTCAGAGCTGCCGCCTCTCAGGGTTTTGTGGCGAGTGTTTTCAATATAGCGTGCCTTTATGAATCCGGCGAAGGCGTCCCTCAATCCCTTGCCGATGCCTATTTTTGGTTCCGAAAAGCCGCTAGGTATGGGGATGAGGAATGTCCCGAAATATTAGAGGGTATTGACCAAAATGCATATGACAAAGAGTCGAACGCTTATCAATTTAATGTTGACGGTCGGTTTTATACGAATTTAGCGTCTGCTAGTTTAGATATTTGTTCAGGGTTGAATGAGAGCATCGCAGAGAATCTGATGATCTTTCTGCAATCCAGATGGCCTGAGGCGGCTGCAAACATAATGAAAGAGGCTAGCAGCTCTCCGCCGACGCAGCAGGTTAATTTTTTAGCGGCACAAATCGGCTTGAACGATGGGTACTCGTTTCTGGCTGATGTAATTGACTTTCTAGATGGTATCAATTTCACTCGTATCGTCGGCCGAAATCCGTCAAGTGTACAAACTTCTACTGAAAGTACCGCGGATCAAACGCCCGATCTGGATACATTATTTGACGATTTATTGACAAAATTCGATGAAATAGTAGACGAAGATACCACCGCGACGACTGTCGATGTGTACTCAGACGCGTCACGCATCATTGGTGATGATAGCGATAATTTTGAGCAATTTGGCTTAGAAAAATTAATCGCTCGTTATCCGACTGAAGCTCTATTAGCGGTTAAAAACCGCTTGATTGATCAGCCAGAGATGAGCGTGGAAGAAGGTATCACTCTATTGGATTTATGTAAGCAGATTCAATCACGCGAGACAGAAAAGTTTCTTGATGATTTGAGAGAAATTCTCAGCAATATGTACTCTAGCTAATGCTCTTGATGGTCGAGCTAACGTAGTCGAGATCGATATCGCAGTTAATCGGCTAATAATTAGCAGCGTAATTCGACAAAGAGCCTTGGAAACAGGCTAAACCCTTACGATGTTGGAAGACTGTTCTGCCCTTTCTCTAGATCTCTTGACAAGCTTACGACCATTAGCAATTTCTTAAACTGAGCGTGTCATTAAAACTTGGTTGTTGTCGACCACTACAGTCAAGTCGCGAGCCTACGAAATCATCCCTGTAGTTTTAAAACCAAACGGGGGGTATTAGTTTCTCATGCTGCATGCTTATTAAAAAATTGGGATTTCCCCAAGCGCGATTCGGACCAAGGCGAAGATCCGATTCAAACGGCGCTGCGTGTACTTAGAGAAGATGCCTGCATTATCGATACAAAATTTGAAGGAGGGGATGGAGATTAAAGAAACCGAACTTTATTCCAAGGGCAAGGTTCCTGCTTACGGTATTGGACGCACACTTCATCAAGAAATAAAATTGCCCATTAATCCTGCATTAGGCAAAGCTGAACAGGATGAGTATCGTTGGGTAACTGCATCAGCGGCAAAAAATTACTACCCAAATGATTGACGCCGTTTATAGGCGAGGCAACTGTGAAGTTAGATCAAACAAATAAGCCGTAGAGATCTTTGTGTAAATTGAAATTTCAGTGGTCCAATGAAATAATAAAAGATTGATTCGGATTTA
>CALCPT010000452.1 GCA_937897265.1 uncultured Alcaligenaceae bacterium | reverse complement strand
ATTTTGCCGGGTCAGTTGAAACACTATCGAGCGAGGCAGACAGCGAGCGCAACCAGTCCCAGAGTGCGATGCGGTTTGAGGCGCCACCTTCGATGCGTATTTGTTTACCTTGATACTGAATTTGTCCGGTATGACAGGCTGCACAGGTCAAGCCCGCGTAGGTGCCCTTATATTGCCCGACGGTGATCGAGGCTTTTGCGACACCGACTGGCAAGTTGTCTGGATTTTGGGCAAGGTTCAGTGGCTCGGTGAGCAGGCCCATACGGTCGGTGTGTGCCGGCGAGTTAAATAAGTCTTTCGTGCCCGCAGCTTCGAGCGCAAGATAGATATCGTAGGACAACAGCGCAGACCCTTGCGAGGTCCAGTAATAATCAGCTCGATCTTGTGCTGTCCAAGCCTGATCCAGATAGTTCACAGCAGGCGCTTGCGCCATGGCTGCCGAGGTCACCGTTAAGGCAGCGAGTGATAAGATTAAGTGCTTGGATGTTTGGCGAAGAGATGTGAACATGATCGGCTAAAAAGAAGTTTGCGGCATTGGCGGGCAATTGGGTGATCAGTGCAGGATTTTTACGCTGACAACAAGCACCTTAACATTAAGCCGTGCACTTAGATCGGACATGATGTAAAAAAAGACAGGCCACATTGCACAAAATATGTGGCAATTGCAAAAAATAAAAACGGAGACTTACCTTGACGCAGTCAAAAGTCGGTAGTTGGTATTTTGGCTGGAACATCGTCGCAGGCGCTTCGCTGCTCACTCTGTTGACAGTCGGTATGCGGATGGGGATTGGCCCATTTTTTTTACCGATCGCTGAAGATCTCGGATTTAGTCGTAGTCTGCTTGCTGGCATGGTGGCGATCGGGATGCTGTGCTACGGGTTGGCGATGCCTTTGGCCGGCTACTTAGTCGCTAGATTTGGCACCAAGTTTGTGTTGTTGATTGGGATGACGATCGTCGTGTTGTCCTCGATCTGGTCGGCGTATGCGCGTACTCCCTGGTCTTTCTTTTTAGCTTTTGGTGTGCTGCTTTCAGTTGGCCTGGCCTTTACGAGCCCTGTGTCTGTGACGCCAATCATTAGTCGTTGGTTTACCCGTCAGCGTGGAATGGCCTTGTTTTTCTTGTCGACCGGGTCAATGGCTGGCATCGCAGTGATGACACCCGTGCTCACCGTGGCGATCGAAGCGGTCGGTTGGCAGACAACGCTAGTCGGTTACTCGGTCATCTTTGCTGTGCTTGCGGTGCCGATTGCGTTGTTTGTGATGCGTGAGAATGCGCCCGCCCAGACGGATACCTTGCCTACGCAGGCTGGTGTAAGCAGTACGACCAAGGCAGTCGCTGCAGCGACCGCAGCGATGACGATGGCGCAAGCGGTACGTACCGTACCATTTTGGAAAATCTGCCTAGGTTTATTTACCTGTGGATTCAGCATGAATCTGCTCGGCACCCATGGCATGCCGATGTTGATGGATCATGGGTTTGATGCAACGACTAGTTCTTTTGGTATTGGGTTGATTGGGCTTGTGGCAATTTTCAGTACGTTGGTGCTTGGTCGACTTGCCGACAAAATCCCGCGTCGTTACATTCTTTCAACTATTTATTTAATTCGAGGTTTAGGTTTTTTTGCCTTGTTGATTGTCGGTACCCACTTTGAGTTGTATGGGGCCGCCGCCATCGGTGGCATCGTCTGGGCTGGTAGTATTGCGATGTCTTCTGCGATTTTGGCCGATTTGTACGGGGTCAGATTGGTGGGTATGTTGTATGGCTGGACGTACCTGTCGCATCAAGTGGGCGCGATGATTAGTTCATGGCTCGGTGGTTGGGCCTACGAGGCCTACGGCACGCATTGGGTTGCCTTCGGCTCGGCGGGTGTTTTGTTGATACTGGCGGCGACGCTGTCGCTCACGTTGCCGACAAAGTTGAAGTAATGAGTGCTTGGCACTGCAAACCGAAGTTATTTCGGCCCTGTCATTTATTGGTGCTTCGTGCTTGAACACGAAAGTGAGATTTGATGCAAAGCTATGACTACGTCATTGTAGGTGCGGGTGCAGCGGGCTGTCTGCTTGCCAACCGTTTAACTGAAGATCCTCGTGTTTCAGTTTGCTTGCTTGAAGCGGGCGCACCCGATCGTAATCCTTACATCCATATCCCCGCGGGTTTTATCAAAGTGGGTCACGATCCTGGCTACACCTGGGATTTTTTGACAGAGCCAGGGCCGGGCATTGACGGTCGCCAAGTGATCACGCGCATGGGTCGTACCCTAGGTGGGTCTAGTTCAATCAATGGGTTTAATTACACACGGGGTGCCGCCAGTGATTACGACAACTGGGCCGCACTAGGTAACGCTGGTTGGTCGTACGCTGAGGTCTTGCCTTACTTCAAACGCACAGAAAAACGCCTGGCACCGCATGACCCGCACTTCAGGGGTTCTGAAGGTCTCTTGCCCATTACCAATTGTGATTGGCGCCATCCGTTGTGTGATGCCTTTATTGAAGCGGCGGCTGGCTTTGGGTTGCCCTCACATATTGATTACAACGCCGCGAGTCAAAAGGGTGCAGGGTATTACCAGCGCTGGATTCAGAATGGGCGGCGCGTGAGTGCAGCAAAAGCATTTTTAAAACCTGCACGCGCGCGCGCGCAAGCTCGGCTTGAGGTTCGCACACACGCGCAGGCGACTCGAATTTTGTTTGAAGGCAAGCGTGCCGTGGGCGTGCAGTATCAAGCCGCGCCTAATGCGCCAGTGCAGACTGTGCGAGCAACGCGCGAGGTGATCCTCAGTGCTGGGGCAGCGAATACTCCCAAGCTCTTGCAGTTGTCGGGCATTGGGCCTGCCGCAGTATTGGGCGAGCTTGGCATCCCAGTGTTTCATGCGCTTGAAGGGGTGGGTGAAAACTTTCACGATCACTTCATGGTGCGCTCGGTGGTGCGTGTGCAGGGTGTCGAGACGATCAACAGTACCGCGCGAGGTGTCAGGTTATTAGGTGAAATTGTTAAATGGGCGTTCGGCAGGCCTAGTGTCCTGTCAATCAGCCCTTCGGTGGCCTTTGGCTTTGCCGGGTCACGTCCCGAGTTGACCGCGCCCGATCTGCAGTTGCATTTTTCACCTGGCAGCTATGCCGCAGGTATTGCAGGCCAGCTTGATCAGTTTGCGGGGATGACGCTTGGGTTTTATCAGCAGCGGCCGCATAGCGTGGGCTATGTGCGTGCGCGTTCAACCAATCCGTTCGAGTTGCCCTGTATTCAACCAAACTACCTGACTGATCCGCGCGATCAGCAAACGGCGATCGATGGCTTACGTTTAGCGCGCGCCATGTTGCATAGCCCACCGCTTGCAAAATATGCTCAAGCCGACGATTTTCCGCCCGCCTCAGCGCAAACGGATGCTGAACTTTTAGCCTGCGCGCGCGAGCGCGGCGGCACTGCGTGGCACTTTATGGGCACCTGCAAAATGGGGCAAGCCAGTGACCCGATGGCGGTAGTCGACTCAGAGCTACGCGTGTTTGGCTTAGAAGGCTTGCGCGTCGTTGATGCGTCGGTGATGCCAGCAATGACCTCGGGTAATACCGGCGCGCCGACCATGATGATTGCCGAAAAAGCGGCCGACTTTATCAGGGGAAACCCGTAGCTACCTGCGCAACGGCCTTAAACGGTGTGTTGAAACGGTATGATGAATCACATCAGTCAAAATAAGCAAGTCAGAGACAACTTAGGCCTCGCATCAGTGCGAGCCTACGATCTCTTGTTAGTGATGTTTTTTGCGACGATCAAAAAAATTAAACCGGAGACTTAATGATGAAGCTATTCAAACGTATCGCCGTAGCGCTCGCGCTCGGTTCGGCGCTCACAATCGGCGCTACCCAGGCGCAAGATATCAAAATCGCCTATAACGCTGACATGTCTGGCACCGCGGTTGCCGAGCTCGGTGTCGCAGCGCGCTGGGGTTTTGAAGCTGCAATCGAAGACATCAATAAAAAGGGCGGCTTGTTAGGGCGCAAAGTGGTGGGTGTGATTCGTGACGATTTAGGGACTCCGCCAAAATCCATTCAGAACATGACCGAGTTGATCGACAACGAGAAAGTGGTCGGTGTGGTTGGCCCTTCAAATTCAGGTAACGCCTTGGCTTGGTTGCATATTCCGCAAAACGCAAAGATCCCCGTGATCGGAGCGACGGCAACGGCCACCGAAATCACGACTCGCTATGCAAAAGAGCCACAGAACTACATGTTCCGTGTATCGATGGTTGATCGCGAGCAGGTCGCTCTTTTGGCAGCGTACGCAGTCAAGGCTTCAAAAAATAAAAAAATCGCCATCATTGCTGATTCAACTGGCTATGGCCAAGCCGGCATTAAGGATGCTGCGGAGGTGCTCGAAATGCATGGTGTCAAACCCGTGCTGATTGAAAAATTCGGTCCGAAAGATACCGACATTACCTCGCAGATGACCAAAATCAAAAACGCAGGTGCTGATGCGGTCATTATTTATGCGATTGCTGACGGTGCGGCAAACGTTGTGAAAAGTATGGAGAAAATTAATTACTTTCCAGTCACATTGGGTACCTGGGGTAATTTAAGCTCGCTTTACTATCGCATGACGGGGCCTAAGCTTGCGCCGCATCTGATTATTGCTGCCTCAACAACCGAAGACAGTAACGAGCGCACAAAAGCCCTTGGCGAGCGTGTGCGTAAGAACTTTCCAACGATGACGACCTTTGTGTGTGCAGCGCAAGCTTACGATGCGGTGACCTTGCTTGCCGCGGCAATCACTAAAGCAGGCACAACCGATGGTCCCAAAGTCGCAGCTGCGCTTGAGGACTTGTCTGGGGTGCAAGGCGTGATCAAAACTTATAACAAGCCTTTTTCAAAAACCAAGCATGAAGGCTTGAGCGTCGATGACTTTTATCTGGCCAAGTGGACTGAAGCTGGTGCGATTGTTCGTTTCCAAGACGATATTTTCAAATCCATCACGCCGGCCGACCTAAAAAGATAATTCAGCAATGATGAAAAACAACCTTTTACCGGGATGTAAAAGGTTGTTTTCGATTCTGCTGTAAGGAAGCACATCATGGTTGCACTTCTTCAAGCCGTTTTTAGTGGCTTGGCGCTCGGTGGCATTTACGCGTTGGTTGCTCTCGGTTTTAGCATCACGCACACCACAACAAAAACGTTTAATTTTGGCCAAGGCGAGTTTTTAGCCGTAGGCACGCTCATTGGTGTGTCGGCGGTGTTATTACTGGCAGGTAAAGACATCACCGAGGCTCTGCAAGTGAGTGACGTCACGCCCTTTCGTTATGCGATGGGGTTGGTTGCCAGCGTGGTGGTGCTGGGCTTGCTTGGGGTGTTGCTGTATTACACGGCTGTTCGTCCCTTTGTGGGCTTTGTTGGTTTGGCTTGGGTCATGAGCACGATTGGCTTTGGCATCATTATTCAAAACACCGCCTTGGCCATCTGGGGGCCGACCGCAATTGTGTTGCCGTCGCCTTTAGGTAACGATGTGATTCGCATTGGTGGTGCAGGCATTGTGCCCCAAGAAGTGCTGGTCTTAATTGTCAGCGTTCTGATGATGTTCTGCATGGATTACGTGCTTCGTAAAACTCGCTTTGGTAAAGCGGTACGTGCCGTGGCGCATAGTCGCAACGCCGCGACATTAATGGGCATCAACGTGTCAGCGATCGTCGTATTAGCCTTCGTGGTCAGCTCAAGTTTGGCTGGGTTGGCGGGCATGCTGATTGCACCGATCACAACCGCTTCGGTCTTTATGGGCTTGACGATTGCATTGAAGGCTTTTTCTGCGGCCATTGTCGGCGGGCTGAATAATCCGCGCGGTTGCATGTTGGGTGGATTTTTACTGGGCCTACTCGAAGCGCTGGTCGGTTTGTGGCAGGCTGAAATGCGAGAAATCAGCATTTTTCTCTTGATTATTCTTGTGCTGGCTTTAAAACCAGAGGGTTTGTTAGGGCAGCGCCAAGTGGAGAAAGTGTGATGCTTGAGCAACACAATAGAGCCCATCTGCTTGGCTTGGCCTTCGTCGTGGCTGTCATCGTTCTGTTGCCGTTTTCGACGGACAACGGGTTTTATCTAAAGGTGATGTTTTTAGTCGGCGTTAATTATTTGGCGGGCTCTGGCCTGAATGTTTTAGTTGGCATCACGGGTCAAAAATCGCTTGGACACGCAGGCTTGTTTGCCGTAGGTGCCTACGCTGTGGCCTTGTTAACCACCCGTGCAGGTTGGAATCCCTGGGTCGCCTTTGCGGCCAGTGGTGTCATTTCGGGTATTTTTGGCGCCATCATTGCTTTACCCGCGTTACGCGTCAAAGGTCCTGCTCTGGCGATGGTCACCATTGCCTTTGGCATCGTGATCGAAAAAATCGTATCAGAGTGGCAAGATGTCTTTGGCGGGCAAGCCGGTATTTACGGGGTGGTGCCTCCAAGTTTGTTTGGTGGTGTGCGCCTCGGCCCGAAAGAGTGGGTCTGGCTTGTTGGGTTTTTGGCGATTCTCGCGCATTTGGCGATTCGGGCCTTAGTCAATGGCAAGTATGGACGTGCCTTCAGAGCCGTCAATACGGCTGAGGTCGCCGCCGAGAGTGTGGGGGTGAGTGTCTACCGCTTTAAAGTCTTGGCGTTTGTGGTCAGTGCTGTGACGTGCGGGTTGGCGGGTGCCTTGATTGCTCAGCAAAACCAATACATCAGTTCAGATTTCATCACCTTTGGTCTATCCATTTTCTTTCTGTTGATTGTGTTGTTTGGTGGTAGTTCGATCTATGGCCCGTTACTCGGAGCCTTGGTGCTCACATTGCTCGATGCGTTTCTCGCACGCTGGCCGCATTTGCAACACTTTACGTATGGGGCGTTATTACTGTTTGCGCTGTATGTCATGCCCGACGGCTTGTCAGGGATGGTGCGTAACGCGGCGCGTAAGCTGTATCCGTCTTGGTTTGCGCCTGCGGCACTGGACCAAAACGCTGACGCATGGCGTCTGAGGGCTGACGAGGTGGCCGCAGCAGATCAACCATTACTAAAAACCGAGAATTTGTATAAAGCCTATGGTGGCGTGATTCCGACAAATCGCGTGAGTGTGAGTGTGAAAGCGGGTCATATTCACTCGCTGATTGGTCCAAATGGCGCTGGCAAAACTACCTTACTCAATATTCTCTCGGGTGTCACTGAGCCTGATAGCGGCACCGTTGAATTTAATGGGCGTTCAATTGCGGGCATGGCTGCAAATAAGATTTGTAGCCTCGGCTTGGCTCGGACCTTTCAAAACTTGAAGTTGTTTAGCAACATGACAGTCTTAGAAAACGTTCAGGTTGGATTACATTCTCGCTTGAAGTCCGGCATGCTCAGTTATCTGTTGAGTCTGCCACGTGCGCGACGTGAAGAGGCGTCAACGTATCGCGAATCACTGCAGATTCTTGAACTGTTAGGTTTGAAAGATAAAGCGCATGAATTGGCCGGCAGTCTGCCCTATGGCTTGCAAAGACGCTTAGAAATTGCGAGAGCCTTGGCCACGCATCCTCGACTGCTCCTACTTGACGAACCCGCGGCAGGCCTGAATCCTCAAGAAACGCAAGAGCTGATTCAAGTCATTTCTCAGATCCGAGACCTGGGCATCACAATTTTATTGATTGAGCACCACATGGATTTGGTCATGGCAATTTCTGATCATGTCATCGTGCTCGACTACGGCGAGAAGATTGCTGAGGGAACCCCGGCCGAGGTGCAAAATAATCCACGCGTGATCGCGGCCTATCTTGGAGTGGATGACGATCTAGAGGACCTTGAAAATGCTGCACCTGAGTCGCGACATGACAAGCCTGCTGGGGGCAACCATGTTGACTAGGCCGTTGCGCACTGAGCCTGATAGAAGACGCTTTCTTCAAGAGTCGTTGCACATTGAATCTGCTGGAGCCCATCATGTCTAATCAGCCCGTGCTTGAGGTGGATCGGCTCGAAGTGCGTTACGGCGCGATTGAGGCCATTAAAGGGATCTCGTTGCAAGTCTATGCCGGAGAGATCGTCACGATCATTGGGGGTAACGGTGCCGGCAAAAGTACCTTGATGAAAACGATCTCGGGACTCGAGCCAGCAGCAGCCGGTCGAGTGCTGTTTGCAGGACAAGACGTGACACAGATGCCTGGTCACCTGCGAGTGCCAATGGGGATCGCGCAGTCGCCAGAAGGACGGCAAGTATTTCCAGATCAAACTGTCTTGGATAATCTTTTGCTGGGTGCTTTTCACCGCAAAGATCCACAGTCAGTGATTGACGCCGAAGTACAAGAGCAGTTTAGAATTTTCCCGCGCTTAAAAGAGCGACAAGATCAGATGGCTGGCACCATGTCGGGAGGCGAGCAGCAGATGCTCGCCATCGCACGCGCGCTGATGTCGCGCCCAACCCTTTTGCTGATGGACGAGCCTTCGTTGGGTTTGGCACCTTTGATCGTCAAAGAAATTTTTGCTGTGATCCGCGCGTTGAAAGAACGCGGTGTCACCATTTTGTTGGTTGAGCAAATGGCCAATCAAGCGCTAGCCGTGGCCGATCGTGCCTACGTGCTTGAAACGGGTCGCATCACGTTAGAAGGCAAAGGGTCAGAGTTGCGACGCGATCCTAAAGTTCGCGCCGCTTATCTTGGGGCACATTGATGAACGCGCTCTTAGCCTTGCCACAAGGCAGCTTTGATTACATCATCGTTGGGAGTGGGGCGGCAGGTGCGATCTTAGCGAATCGCCTATCCGAGAATCCAAATGTCTCGGTTTGCGTACTTGAAGCGGGGCCCACAGATTGGGATCCACTGCTTCATATGCCTGCGGGTTACATCAAAAAGGTCTTTGATCCAAAGGTGACGTTTCCCTTTACGACCGAACCGACTGAGCATACAGGTGGAAGACGTGTGCCAGTGCCACAGGGAAGAACCTTAGGCGGATCCACCGCGATTAACGGCTTGGTTTACAACCGCGGCCAAGCTGAAGATTTTGATGACTGGGCGGCGGCGGGCAACCCGGGTTGGAGCTACGCTGACGTCTTACCTTTTTTTAAAAAGACAGAGTCACGGATTGGTGAGGGCGATGACCTTTATCGTGGCCGCTCGGGCCTAATGCCGATTACGAATATTGATTGGATCCATCCTATCAGTGAAGCCTTTATTTCGGGTGCTCAAGAGCTCGGTATCCCACATAATCCCGACTACAACGGTGCAACGCAGGCTGGAGTTGGATATTTTCAGCGCAATATCTATCGCAGCTATCGGATGAGCACGGCCCGTATCTTTTTACGTCCGGCACGTAAGCGTCCGAATCTCACCGTGCTGACTCAGGCGCATGCTGCAAAAATTATCTTTGACGGTACGCGTGCGACAGGCGTTGAGTACGTACGAGATCGGAAGAGCGT
>CALCPT010000451.1 GCA_937897265.1 uncultured Alcaligenaceae bacterium | reverse complement strand
GTCGACGATCCCGAATTGCGTGTCGTATGACCCAACCTTTGCGCACGAAGTGGCTGTGATTATTCAGCACGGCATGAAGCGCATGATCGAAGATCAAGAAAACGTCTATTACTACTTGACGTTGATGAACGAAAACTACGCGCAACCTGGCTTGAATAAGGGCGACGAGGCCGGCATTATTCGCGGCATGTATCGTTTGAAGAAGGGCGGCAAAAATAAGGTGAAGGCACAGTTGCTAGGCTCAGGTACGATTTTGCGTGAGGTCATGGCGGGTGCCGAGTTACTTGAAAAAGACTGGGGCGTATCGGCTGATATTTTTAGCGTCACTAGCTTCACAGAGTTGCGTCGTGATGGCTTGGATTGCGAGCGCCACAACATGCTGCACCCAACTGCGAAGGCTAAGGTGCCTTATGTTACGAGTCTGCTCGAAAAAACAGAGGGCCCAATCATTGCGTCGACTGACTACATGAAGCTTTTTGCGGATCAGATTCGGCCGTTTATGCCTAAGAGTCGTGCCTATAAAGTGTTGGGCACGGATGGTTATGGTCGCTCGGATTTTCGCTCAAAATTGCGCGAACACTTTGAGGTAGATCGGCACTTTGTCGTCTTGGCAACGTTGCGTGCACTGGCCGATGAGGGCACAGTGCCAGTGAGCCAAGTGGCCGCTGCCATCAAAAAGTACGGCATTGATCCCGATAAAGCCAACCCCCAATACGCTTAATAAAGAGATCCACTATGAGTAACATCACAGCTATTGAAGTTCCAGATATTGGGGATTTCGACTCCGTTGAAGTGATCGAAATTTTGGTGAAAGTCGGCGATGCCGTCAAAGCCGAACAAAGCTTGATTACCGTTGAGTCTGATAAAGCCTCAATGGAAATTCCCACCTCAGTCGCCGGCATCGTGAAATCGATTGCGGTGAAGGTGGGCGATAAGATCAAACAAGGCAGTGTGATGCTGAGCATTGAGGCGACTGCTGCAGCGCCTGCGACCAGTGCTGCACCTGCTTCTGCACCTGCGCCTGCACCCGCACCCGCACCTGCACCCGCACCCGCACCCGCAGCACCAGCGGTCTCTGCATCAAGTACCGCAACGAGCGCCCCAACTGTGGCCGCTGCAGTGACTTCTGTTGCGCCAGCGGCGGGCAAGCTTGAGCTGCCTGTTTCAACGGCGAGCTTGCCGCATGCTTCACCATCGGTGCGAAAGTTTGCACGCGAACTTGGGGTTGATCTGTCTCTGGTAAAGGGCACGGGTGCTAAAGAGCGTATTGTTCAAGAAGACGTTCAAAACTTTGTGAAGCAAGCGTTGGCTGGTGGTGTCGTGAGTGCTGCCTCTACCTCGGGCGCATCGCTCGGTGGCGGAATTGACCTGTTACCGTGGCCCAAAGTCGATTTCACTAAGTTTGGTGAAATTACTTCCAAGCCGCTGTCACGCATTAAAAAGATTTCGGGCGCGAATTTGCACCGTAATTGGGTGATGATCCCCCACGTGACAAATAACGACGAGGCGAGCATCACTGAACTTGAAGCGTTTCGCGTGACGTTAAATAAAGAGAACGAGAAGTCGGGTATTAAAGTCACGATGCTTGCGTTCTTGATAAAAGCTGTTGTCGCAGCTCTGAAGAAGTTTCCTGAATTTAACGCCTCACTCGACGGCGATAACTTGGTGTTGAAGCAGTACTTCCACATTGGTTTCGCGGCAGATACCCCCAATGGCGTGGGCGTACCTGTCATTCGCGATGCCGATAAAAAAGGTATTTTGGAGTTGGCTGCTGGAAGCAGCGAACTTGCTAAAAAGGCGCGCGATGGCAAATTGTCACCCGCAGAAATGCAGGGTGGTTGCATGTCGATTTCATCGTTAGGTGGTATCGGCGGTACGCATTTCACACCTATCATTAACGCGCCAGAGCTCGCAATCTTGGGTGTGTCAAAGTCTTACATGAAACCGGTTTGGGACGGTAAACAATTTGTGCCACAGCTGACGTTGCCACTGTCGCTGTCATACGATCATCGTGTCATTGATGGTGCATCAGGGGCACGTTTCAACGCCTACCTTGGCAGTCTGTTGGCGGATTTTCGCCGTATCGCACTGTAAGGGGCTGCTATGAGCAAACTGATTGATATTCCAATCCCAGATATTGGTGACTTTGATACGGTTGATGTGATCGAAGTGTTGGTGGCTGTTGGCGATACGGTAAAAGCTGAACAAAGCCTGATTACGGTTGAGTCAGACAAGTCGTCAATGGAGATCCCTTCGAGTCAAGGTGGCGTCGTCAAAGCTGTATTAGTGAAGATTGGCGACAAAGTGAAGCAAGGTTCGGTGATCTTGCAGCTCGAAGCGAGCTCGGGCGCTGCAGCAGGCTCAGCCGCCTCGGGTTCGGCCTCGTCTGGTGCCAGCTCGGCGACCGGCGCAAACTCGTCAGGGTTAGCTGCAGGTGCCACCGCTGCGATCAGTTCTGCTGCTGGCTCGCTCGGGTTAACGCAGGCTGCAGCGCCCCAGGGTGCTCACCTTGCGAGTGACGCGTCCGCTTCGGGCGCTAAAGTCGCGAGTAGTGCCCCGGCGATCGCGATCGCGGCGTACAACGGTAAGGTCGATAGCAAATTCGACCTGTTGGTGTTGGGCGCGGGCCCTGGTGGTTATTCAGCAGCTTTTCGTGCAGCAGATCTTGGTTTGAATGTGGTGCTAGTTGAGCGCTACTCAACGCTGGGCGGTGTGTGCTTAAACGTTGGATGTATCCCATCGAAGGCGTTGTTACACACTGCAGCGGTGCTCGAAGAGGCGCAAGCCTTGGCAGATCACGGTATCTCGTTTGGTAAGCCAAAGATTGACCTTGATAAGTTGCGTGCCTTTAAAGATGGCGTGATCGGCAAGCTGACCGGTGGCCTGGCCGGTATGGCCAAGGCTCGCAAAGTAACAGTTGTCACGGGTGTTGGTGAGTTTGTCAGTGCTAACCACGTTTCAGTACAAACGTCTGCTGGTGTGCAAACGATTGAGTTTGCACAAGCGATTATTGCGGCGGGCAGTCAGTCGGTGAAGCTGCCGTTTATGCCAGACGATGAGCGCGTGGTCGATTCGACTGGTGCCTTGTCATTGCGCAACATCCCCAAAAGAATGTTGATTGTGGGTGGCGGCATCATCGGCCTTGAAATGGGCACGGTGTATTCGGCGTTAGGCTCACGTTTAGACGTGGTCGAAATGCAAGATGGTCTGATGCAAGGTGCAGATCGTGATTTAGTCAAAGTCTGGCAAAAGAAAAACGCCCATCGCTTTGATAACTTAATGCTCAATACGAAAACGGTTGGTGCGGTCGCTAAAAAAGACGGCATTTACGTGACGTTTGAAGGTGCCGGCGCACCGAAAGAGGCGCAGCGCTACGATCTGGTGCTGCAAGCTGTGGGCCGTACTCCCAATGGTAAAAAAATCGGTGCGGACAAGGCGGGTGTCTTGGTGAGTGACCGTGGTTTTATCGAGGTCGACCGCCAAATGCGCACCAATGTACCTAACATTTTTGCGATTGGCGATTTGATTGGTCAGCCCATGCTGGCGCACAAAGCCGTGCATGAAGGTCATGTTGCAGCTGAGGTAGCAGCCGGGCAGAAGAGTTACTTTGATGCGCGTGTGATCCCCTCAGTGGCATACACCGACCCCGAAGTTGCCTGGGTTGGTCTTACCGAAGATCAAGCCAAGCAGCAGGGCGTTGCCATCACCAAAGGGCTGTTTCCATGGGCTGCGTCGGGTCGTGCCATTGCTAATGGTCGCGATGAAGGCTTTACCAAACTGTTGTTTGACGCTGCAACCCACAAAATTCTTGGTGGTGGCATCGTTGGCACCAACGCTGGTGATCTGATTAGTGAAGTGGCGCTGGCCATTGAAATGGGTGCGGATATGGTTGATATTGGTAAAACAATTCACCCGCATCCAACCCTCGGTGAGTCGGTCGGCTTAGCTGCCGAGGCTGCAGAAGGTCATTGCACCGATTTACCGCCGGTGAAAAAGAAGTAGCTGACTCTTGCGTGACTAGTGCAGCGTTCGTGAGTTTGCTAGCGCGATCCTCTAGTTGAAAACCGCTCTCTTTGTGATTGAAGAGAGCGGTTTTTTATCACGTTCGAAGTCGCGTGAGGCTGCTGCCGCTAACGTGCGACGGTCACAGCGGTCACAAGGCTGCTGTCATAGCGCTACCGTCGAAAACCACGGTACTGCAGCAATCGCAATCAATCCAACCAATAACGCGATGATGTAAGGCCAGATGGCGCCCATCACGTCGTCGGGCGAGGCATCGCCGATGCGGCATGCTACATAGAACCCCACACCGATCGGGGGCATCATCAAGCCAATATTCATGGCCGTGACCACCACCATTGAGTAGTGAATATCGTGGATGCCTAATTTTTTAGCAATCGGAAACATGATCGGTGCCAAGATCAAAATCGCGGGTAAGCCTTCAAGTAAGCAGCCCAAAATCAAGAACACCAAAATGGTGACCACCATAAAGGCGGCAATGCCGCCGGGCAGGGTGGTTAAAAATGTTGACAGGCTTTGCACCACGCCGCTTTGTGTAATGGCCCACGCCATCGCAGAGGCGGTGCCCAAGATCAGTAAGATCGCGCCGCTAAGGGCGGCCGTTTCGACCAACATCGCATAGACCTTGCGCCAACCTAGGCCGCCGTACAGCACCTGACCAATCATCATGGCGTAGAGCACTGCAATGGTCGAGACTTCTGTGGCCGTTGCGATACCACCCCCGACAGCGCTGCGAATCAAGAAGGGCAACACTAAGGCTGGGCCAGCAATCAACAAGGCCTTCCAGATCATTTTGAAGGTCGAGCGTTTGACGTTATCGAGCTGTTCGTGACGGGCTTTCCAACGTGCTAAGCCAACCAGGGCCAGCAACAACACGCCAGCAATCACGACGCCGCTTTGAAACAAGCCAGCGATTGATACCCCCGCGACTGATCCCAACACGATCAGCACGATACTTGGCGGTACGGTATCCGCCATTGCAGCTCCTGTGGCGAGCAAGGCGATCATTTCGCGTGGTTTGTGGCCGCGGCGTTTCATTTCCGGAAACAACGCCGGAGCAATGGTTGCCATATCCGAGACTTTTGAGCCCGAGATACCCGACACAATAAATAGCGAGCCAAGCAGCACATAAGACATACCGGCTTTTATGTGACCCAACAACGAGGCCAAGAAATCGACGATGGCTTTGCCCATCCCCGTGGCATCGAGCACACAGCCAAGCAACACAAAGATCGGTACTGACACCAGGATCAGGCTTGACATACCTTCATCCATGCGACCAATCACGACCATCAAGGGCACGGTAGTTGAGAAGGCCAAATAGCACAGCGCCCCAGCACCGAAGCAAAAAGCAATGGGCACGCCAGCAATCAAGCAGAGGGCAACCAAGATGACCAAGAAAAACAGAATGTTGTAGAGCCCAAGTGAGGTCAACCAACCAGATCCGACCCAACAGAGTGCGGCAAAGGCGCTCACCAGGATCGCTGCACCTAAGAGATTAAGCTTGCTCACCGTTTGCGCTGCATAGGCGAGCAGTACCCCAAGCATGGTCAAAATGCCAAACGCCAACGCCGATACTCTAAAGCTATTGGGGATCCCAAGTGCGGGTGAGGTGACAAACCACTCGTCTTGCGCATATTCGATCGCGGGGGTCACAAGAGCCAGCAGAAACGCAACAATTGTCACCAATGCGACTGCGTGAACAAAACCACGCAGGCGTTCGGGCATCATTTGTAAAAATAGCGTTAAGCGTAAGTGTTCATTGCGATACATGGCGATTGCCGAGCCCAGCATGGCCAGCCACAAAAATGAAATTGAAACGACTTCATCAATCCAGACGATCGGCAGCGAAAACACATAGCGCGATACAACACCTACCAACAGCATGACCACAATCACCGTCATCAGCACCGCGCTGATAAATTCGATTGGTTTTAACAGTCGTGATACGAGGGGGCTGGAGGAAAGGGTGAGTTCTGTGGTCATTGTCGTATCTTCGAAGACTTAGATGAAAATCGAGGGCAAAAAAATCTAGTGCCTCGATGAAAATCTTGTTAATTCCTAATAATGAGAATCTGGTGCTTAAATGACAAGCCAGCGCCAAAATAACAAAAGCTAACCTCTAAATAAAAAACCGGATGCGCTTTTAATGAGCGTTGCATCCGGAGTGTACGTGTGGCGAAGCGACTTGCTTGCGCCATCACAAGACAGCTACGCTTAAGCGAGTTTGCCGCTGTAGCGCTCAAGCATCGACCACGCTTCATCGCCCAGCTTGCCCTTCCATTCGGTGTAAAAGCCACCTTGGCGCAGACGGTCGCGGAACGAATCTGGCTTGGTCTGATTAAAGACCATGCCTTTTTCAGTCAGGCCTTTTTGTAAGCCAGCATTCATGGCGGCCACATCAGCACGCTCTTTCAAGCCTGCAGCGTTGATATTTTTTGCTACGATCGCGCGCATGTTTTCTGGCAATCTTTCCCAAGCACGTTTGTTCGCCAAGAACCAGAAGCCATCCCACATGTGGTTTGTGATTGAGCAGAACTTTTGCACTTCGTTGAGTTTTGCTGTGTCAATGATGGCCAAGGGGTTTTCTTGACCGTCGACCACTTTCGTTTGCAAGGCGCTGTACACCTCGTTAAAGTTGATCGAAGCAGGCGCCGAGTCAAAGGCTTTGAACATTGAGGTCCAGAGCGGTGAGACGGGGACGCGAATCTTAAAGCCCTTCAAGTCATCCGCGCTTTGAATTGGCTTGGTAGATGAGGTAATTTGGCGAAAGCCGTTATCCCAGATGTTGTCCATGGCCACCAGGTTGGCTTTGCCAATCTCTTTGCGCACGTGTGCACCTAAATCGCCATCGAGTGCTTTCCAGACCGCGTCGTAGTCGCTGAACGCGAAACCGATGCCAGTAATCGAAGAAGCGGGCACTAAGGTGGCCAAAATCAAACCGGATAAGGTGAAGAATTCGACACCACCATTACGGACTTGGCTCAACATATCGGTATCAGAACCGAGCTGGCTGCTTGGGAAAATACGAATTTCAACGCGCCCGGCGGTTTCCGTTTGAATGGCATCGGCCATTTCTTTGGCGCGAATGTTCATCGGATGGGTCAACGGCAGATTATTGGCGTACTTGTATGAAAATTCTGCTTTAGATTGTGCCCAGGCGCTACGCAAAGGGGCCGCCATGACAATAGCACCGGCGCCAACGCCAGCGAGTAGGTTACGTCGTGTGATTGACATTTGGGTTTCCTCTAGTGTGATTTGTATCGTTGCGCATCATAGCAACGAACCCAAGGGTCTCGGCTGTTTTATGTCCCGATGAGCGCTAAAATAGGCGTTTTCCCCTAGCTTTACCAAGTTTTTGCCCCAAATTAACCGCTAATTGGTCCTGACTGTGTCCCATATTCTGCATGTGCTCGGCTCTTCTGTATTGTCCCAGTTTCGTCAAGAACGTCTGCTGGCCAAGTTCAAAGCTCAGGGCTTACCGATCGCTGATATTTCGGCTCGTTTTGAGCATTTTGTTTGGTGCGAGCAAACTCCTGATGCAGCAACGACACAGCGTCTGCAACAACTGCTGGATTACGGGCCAACCGCTCAAGCTTCAGAGCCTCAAGCCTCTGACTTGATTTTGCGGGTGATCCCACGCCTCGGCACGATTTCTGCGTGGGCCAGTAAGGCCACTGACATTGCACACAACTGCGGCTTTGCGAATGTGCTGCGCATTGAGCGTGGCATTCGCTATGTCTTGACCCCCGAGCGCAGTTGGTTAAAAACACAAAAGCTTGACGCCACGATGCTTGCGCAGGCGGCCGACTGCCTGCACGATCGTATGACCGAGACCGTTGTTGACGCAGGCTTTGATCCCAAGGCGCTGTTTGCCTCGCTACCCGGCAAGCCGATGCGCACCGTTGAGGTCATGGCGCAAGGCAAGCAGGCCTTATTGCTGGCCAATACGAGCTTGGGCTTGGCGTTGTCTGAAGACGAAATTGATTACCTGACGCAATCGTTTACGGATCTTGGGCGCGATCCAACCGATGTTGAATTAATGATGTTTGCTCAAGCCAACAGCGAGCATTGCCGTCACAAGATCTTTAACGCGCAGTGGGTGATTGATGGCAAGCCCACCGACAAAACCTTGTTTGGCATGATTCGCGAAACCCATGCGGCGCAGCCTCTGGGTACCGTGGTGGCTTACTCAGATAACTCGGCCATCATGCAAGGGGGTGAGGCGCTGCGCTTTCAGGCGGCGTTGCCAGGTGGGGCACAGGGTGGCGTGTATGCAGCCAAGCCGCAGTTGGTGCACACCGTCATGAAAGTTGAAACTCACAACCACCCCACAGCGATTGCCCCATTTGAAGGTGCGGCAACCGGTGCGGGTGGTGAGATTCGCGACGAGGGTTCGACCGGCCGAGGCTCGAAGCCCAAGGCTGGATTGGCTGGTTTCACCGTTTCACATCTGCGCTTTGATGATGCGCCGCGGGTTTACGAAGCCGATCATCATGGCAGCCCAGACCGTATTGCTAGCCCTTTATCGATCATGATCGAGGGGCCCTTGGGTGCTGCAGCCTTTAACAATGAATTTGGTCGCCCCAATTTGCTGGGCTATTTTAGATCGTTTGAACAATCCACTACTGACACGCGTTGGGGCTACCACAAGCCCATCATGATTGCGGGCGGCTTAGGCAGTATCGATGCTGGCTTAACCAAAAAAGACGTGATCCAGCCGGGTGCGCTGTTGATTCAGCTTGGTGGTCCCGGTTTGCGGATCGGCATGGGCGGCAGTGCAGCTTCAAGCATGTCGGTGGTGTCAAACACGGCGGCACTCGATTTTGATTCAGTGCAGCGTGGCAACCCCGAACTCGAGCGCCGTTGCCAAGAGGTGATTGATCGCTGCTGGCAGCAAGGTGCAAACAATCCGATTGTGGCCATTCACGATGTGGGCGCAGGCGGTTTATCCAATGCGTTTCCCGAGCTGGTGAACGATGCGGGTCGTGGTGCAACCTTTGAATTGAAGCGCGTGCATCTTGAAGAATCAGGCATGTCGCCGGCCGAAATCTGGAGCAACGAATCGCAAGAGCGTTATGTGTTGGCAGTGATGCCGCAAGATCTTGAGCGTTTTAACGCTATCGCCGAGCGCGAGCGTTGCCCGTTTGCAGTGATCGGTGTGGCGACCGAGGCGCGCCAGTTAACCGTGTTAAACGGCGAGGGCTTGCCCAGCTTAGATGAGCTTGCACCAAAGCAAGATCTGCGTCCAGTCGACGTGCCGATTGATGTGATCTTAGGCAAACCACCGCGCATGACGCGCGATGTCAAACGCTTACCGGGCCAGACCGCGCCGTTAGATTTAAC
>CALCPT010000450.1 GCA_937897265.1 uncultured Alcaligenaceae bacterium | reverse complement strand
CAGCCCAATTGGGCGACCGTTAGGCATGCCGGCAAGGATTTTTTGTTCATCTTCTAACCATTGCGCCAGGGTGTTTTCAGTTGTCATGAGTCAAAGCTTTGAAGAATTTTGGTTGTTTTTGGTCAAAATCTGAGCAAATCAAGCACAGACCACGCAAGGAAGCTGCTTTTTAGCACTAGTTGCCTCTCAAAAGAAGTCGTTCGTCCATCGTATAATCACGCTTTGCGCCCGGAGCTATTTATGCGTCTTATCCAAACTGCGCTCACCTTCGATGACGTACTGCTTGTGCCGGCGTTTTCACAGGTGTTGCCGCGCGACACGTCGTTGGTTACCCGTTTAACCCGAAACATCTCACTTAACATCCCGCTAGTCTCGGCCGCAATGGATACGGTCACCGAATCGCGTCTCGCGATTGCCATGGCCCAAGAGGGCGGTATCGGGATCATCCACAAAAATCTGACTGCTGACGAACAGGCCAAAGAGGTCTCGCGCGTCAAGCGCCACGAATTCGGTATCGTCACTGATCCAATCACCGTCACGCCTGATATGAAGGTGCGTGATGCGATTGCTTTGCAGCGGCAGCATGGCATCTCTGGGTTACCAGTGGTGCAAGGCCGCAAGGTCGTCGGTATTGTCACAAACCGCGATTTGCGTTTTGAAGATCGCCTTGAGGCCCCGCTTAGCAGCGTCATGACCCCGCAAGACCGCCTGGTTACGATGAAAGAAGGCGCCACACTGGCCGAAGCACAAAAATTAATGCACCAACACCGCCTTGAGCGCGTGTTGATTGTGAACGACGCTTTTGAATTGCGCGGTTTGGCAACCGTAAAAGATATTGTCAAAAATACTGAACACCCAGCTGCATGTAAGGATAGCCATGGTCAGTTGCTCGTGGGCGCTGCGGTGGGCGTGGGCGATGGTACTGAAGAGCGTGTGGCAAAACTTGTTGCTGCTGGCGTTGATGTCATTGTGGTTGACACGGCGCATGGTCACTCAAGCGGCGTCATCGAACGCGTGCGTTGGGTCAAGTCTAATTACCCCAAGGTTGAAGTCATTGGCGGCAATATCGCAACGGCTGATGCTGCGCGTGCGTTGCTCGAAGCGGGTGCTGATGCCGTGAAAGTTGGTATTGGCCCAGGCTCGATCTGTACAACGCGAGTTGTGGCTGGTGTCGGCGTACCGCAAATCACTGCGATCTCTGACGTGGCGCGTGCCTTAAAAGGTACCGGTGTGCCGCTGATTGCTGATGGTGGCGTGCGTTTTTCAGGCGATGTTGCTAAAGCATTGGTTGCTGGTGCGTCTTCCGTGATGATGGGTGGCATGTTTGCGGGTACTGAAGAGGCGCCAGGCGAAGTCGTGTTGTTTCAAGGGCGTTCATACAAATCGTATCGTGGCATGGGCAGCTTAGGCGCAATGACCGATGGTTCGGCTGATCGCTATTTTCAAGACCCAGCCAACAATGCCGACAAACTCGTCCCCGAAGGTATCGAAGGTCGTGTGCCTTACAAGGGCAGCGTCTTGCAGATCATTTTTCAACTGGTTGGCGGCGTGCGTGCCTCAATGGGGTATTGCGGTTGCGCCACAATCGAAGAGATGCGTACCAAGCCTGAGTTTGTACAAATCACTTCGGCAGGGTTTCGCGAGTCACATGTGCACGACGTTCAAATCACTAAAGAAGCTCCAAATTATCGGTCAGAGTAAGGATGCGGTACGACACAGAGGATTCAAAAGATTTTTTGATCCTCTCGCATTCGTTGTGAATTTGGTCTTTTAATTCTCGCACCGGCATCGCAGCCGGTGTGTTTCATTTAGACACTTATACAGGTTAATTCGTTATGCATCAGCGCATCTTGATTCTTGATTACGGCTCACAAGTCACCCAGTTGATTGCTCGCCGTGTGCGCGAAGCAGGGGTGTACTGCGAGCTGCATCCGGGCGATGTTTCGTCCGATTTTTTAAAGAATCAGCTGGCGCAAGGTTTAAAGGGCATCATCCTGTCAGGCAGTCATGCCTCGGCCTACGATGAGTCATCATTAAAAGTACCTGCCGAGGTCTTCAGCGCAGGCGTGCCAGTGTTGGGTATTTGTTACGGCATGCAGGCCATGGCGCAGCAGCTTGGCGGCGAGGTCAGTTACGCGGATCACCGAGAATTCGGCTACGCCGAAGTTCGCGCACGCGGCCACACACGCTTACTCAAAGATATTGATGACTTCACCACGCCCGAAGGGCATGGCATGCTCAAGGTCTGGATGAGTCATGGTGATCAGGTCACGCGTTTGCCTGAAGGTTTCAAAGTGATGGCGTCAACTGCATCATGCCCGATTGCTGGTATGGCGGATGAAGCTCGCAAGTTTTACGCGGTGCAGTTTCATCCTGAGGTGACACACACAGTTAAAGGCCAAGCCTTGCTCGAGCGCTTTGTGCACGAGATCTGTGAGTGCCAGGGCGATTGGACAATGCCTAATTACGTTGACGAAGCGATTGCACGTATTCGTGAACAGGTTGGCGATGACGAAGTGATTTTAGGTTTGTCAGGTGGTGTCGATTCATCGGTTGCCGCGGCCTTGATCCACAAGGCCATTGGTGATCGCCTGACTTGCGTGTTTGTTGATCACGGTTTACTTCGTTTAGACGAAGGTAAGCAGGTGATGGAGACCTTTGCCAAAAACATGGGCGTGCGCATTATTCATGTCGATGCGACTGAACAGTTTATGGGTAAGCTTGCGGGCGTGTCTGACCCCGAGACCAAGCGCAAAATTATTGGCCGTGAGTTTGTTGAAGTGTTTCAAGCTGAAGCCGGCAAACTTAAACAAGCAAAGTGGTTGGCGCAAGGCACCATCTACCCCGACGTGATTGAATCGGCGGGTGCAAAAACGGGCAAAGCGGTTGCGATCAAGTCGCATCACAATGTTGGTGGATTGCCCGAGACCATGAATTTAAAGTTGCTCGAACCACTGCGCGAATTGTTCAAAGACGAAGTGCGTAAATTAGGTGTAGCGTTAGGCCTGCCACACAGATCGG
>CALCPT010000449.1 GCA_937897265.1 uncultured Alcaligenaceae bacterium | reverse complement strand
TGCAGCCCTGGCAATGATCGCCCCGACGCACGCACAGACATTTCCAGAGCGCGCTGTGAAAATCGTTGTACCGTACCCACCTGGGGCGTTTAACGACTCGTTGGCTCGTATGTCTAGCGAGAAGCTCACAAAGCTTTGGAATCAAACCGTCGTGGTTGAAAATAAACCTGGTGGCAATACCACCATCGGTAACAACTTTGTGGCCAAGTCGCCTGCTGATGGCTACACCATTTTGGTGACTCCACTGCCCTTCTCAGCCTTGCCTGCACTGTACGAAAAAAAGCTCCCGTATGATGCGCTGAACGATTTTCAAGCGCTGATTTTGGCCGGCATTGCCAATAACGTGTTGGCCACTCGCAAAGACCTTGGCCTGAAAAATGTCAATGAATTAATTGCCTATGCCAAAAAGAATCCGGGCAAACTCAACTACGGCTCAACCGGCTCAGGCTCGTCAAACCATCTGTCGATGGAGCTTCTGATGAGCATGACTGGCATCAAACTGACGCACGTACCGTATAAAGGCAGCGCCCCTGCTGTCGCCGCGCTCATGGCTGGCGAAATCGACGTACTCTTTGACAACATCCCAAACATTATTGGGCAAATCAAAGCTGGGACGGTGACCGCGATTGCCGTCACGGGGTTAAAACCTTCGTCACTTTTACCCGGTATCCCAACAGTCTCTGAAAGTGGTGCGCCAGGATTTGAAGTCAACGTGTGGTTTGGCATGCAAGTCCCTGCCGCAACACCCAAAGCGGTCGTGGCCCAAGTCAATCGTCAACTTGCGGCAATCTTTCGCGAACCCGACATCACCAAACGTTTTAATGATGCGGGCGTAGAGGTCGTTGCCAGCACCCCTGAAGAATTTAGCGCCTTGCTCAAAAGCGAAGTCGCCAAATGGGGCAAAGTCGTACGAGACGCGAATATTAAGATTGAGTGAAAGGTACTCGCGGTACATCACGAGGATGAGTCAATACCGCCCTCGATGCGGGTCGACCTACGAAGTATTGTGAAAAAAATTTGAGTCAGCACATGAAAATTGAAGACGTCACACTTACCCTGTTTAGCTGGGATGATATCCCTGCGACGAGTTACGGCGCACACACGGGTCGTTTCTCGGGTGGCAGTAAGTTAGGCCTGCTAGCCATCACCACCGATCAAGGGATTACTGGCCACGCTTTTTTGGGCTCAGCGTTTTATCCGGCTGATATGGACGGCGCAAGCCTGATTAAGTATCTCAAACCGATTTTGCTGAATCAAAATCCACTCGATCGCGAACGTCTCTATAAGGCGATGTGGAAGCGGGTTCGCACCACGACCGCTCGCGCCATTGGTGCAATGGATGTCGCATTGTGGGACATTGCCGGAAAAATTGCGGGCTTACCTATTCATCAGTTACTCGGCTCGTATCGTGATCGTATCCCAGCCTACATCAGCTCGGCCGTATTAGCGACACCAGAGGCTTACGCCGAAGAGGCTCAGCACTACAAGTCACTGAACATGGCCGCCTACAAAATTCATCCACCACAAGTGTGGCAAGACGATATCAAAGTCTGTGAAGCTGTTCGCAAGGCAGTCGGCGACGACTACACCCTGATGCTGGATTCGGTCTGGAGCTATGACTACCCTGCCGCCTTACGGGTTGGTCAGGCAATCGAAGCGCTTGGGTTTTATTGGTATGAAGACCCGTTAGCCGATGCCGACATCTACAATTACATTGAACTGAAGAAGCATCTGAGCATCCCCATCATGGCAACTGAATATCCAGCGGGCGGTTTAGATTCGTACGCACCCTGGATCAAAGAACGTGCCACTGATTTCTTGCGCGGCGATGTCGCCGTCAAGGGTGGCATCACCACCCTGATGAAGACTGCCCACTTAGCCGAAGCCTTTCATTTGAACTACGAAGTGCATCATGGTGGCAATTCGCTGAATAACTTCGCGAATTTACATGTGATCATGGCCCTTCAAAACACCGAGCTCTTCGAAGTGTTGCTGCCAGCAGAGTCTCAAAAATATGGTTTGCTGCAGGATATCGAAATTGATGCGCAAGGGATGATTCACGCACCTATGGCACCGGGCCTTGGCGCGCAAATCGATTTTGAACTGATTAAGCGAAAGACGCTTGGCGTTCTAACTTAGGTCTAGCCTAGCGAGACAGACTGTAGTTGACGCTTGAGATGTCGGCTTCAGCAACACGTGAGATGCTGGCTTCATTCAATACATTAGGGATCAAATGAAGCCAAAGCTAGATCGATTAATCTAATATCCAAACGGCGAAGGGAATGGTCGTCCGAAAGGACGACCGGCGCGAACAGTTTGCACCGGTTCAAGGCTGTACAGACCAGCGCGAGTGT
>CALCPT010000448.1 GCA_937897265.1 uncultured Alcaligenaceae bacterium | reverse complement strand
TGATGGACATGCCTGCGCTTTGCATGGCACCTCCCGCTTCGGCTGTCATAAAGGCCGTGGCGCCCACATCAGATACGAAGTTGGTCACTGTTGCGCCCAGACTGGTAAAGCCACCCGTGACCATGTCATAAGCGGTCTTTAAACCATTGGCGGCATTCATGAGTCCGAGCGAATTCGAAACGGATCCGCCAGAACTCAAGCCCTCAGATCCACCTGCACTTGTTCCTGATGCCAGAGCGCTTGCGGTAACTCGGCTTTTATCACTCGACGCTCAGCTTGCGCAATAAAGGCAGCGCAATCAAATCCTTCGAATAGCGCGTCGGCTGCATCCCATTTAGGTGGCTTATCACTAGGCGGGACAAGGATGGATACAGACTTGCATCCAACGACCGCGCAAGCATGTGCGACCCGTTCGGCATAATCCCAGCCAGGCGCATCACGGTCTGGCCAAACCAGTACCTCTTTGTTTTTGAGTACTGACCAGTCCGTCTTGTCGATCGGTGCTTTTGCACCATTCATTGCTGTGGTGGCGACAATCCCCGCACTAATCAGGGCATCGGCACATTTTTCACCTTCTACTAGGATGACGGTGTTAGCCCCAAGAAGTGCTGGCAGGTTGTAGAGTGGGCGAGGATCAGGAGCACGCCAGAGGCGTGCCCGCACATCCCATGGCCTGAATTCTTTGCCTGTCGGTGGGTCGTAGCGGTAGACACAGGCTATTAGCTCACCATCGGGACCCACGTAGTCCCATTTTGCGGTGTAGGGGCCAAGCTCATCCATTGGGACTGCTCGTGTGTCACGCTTCGCGCTCGACACCACAGGGGGAGCAAAACCAAGCCACAACCTGATCTCTTCGGCAATACGAGGAAAGTCGTGCTGTGTCGACAAACCTCGGGATTTAGCCCAGGCATCAATCAGATCTCCACCGTCGTCTTCTGCGAAGTCTTTCCACAACCCACGCCTTGGACCTTCAAGCTCAACTACCAGGCTCTTGCCAGGTGCGCCAACAATATCACCCACGTAGAATTTGTTGCCTCGAACTCGACCGTTCGGAAACAAATACAGCAGTACTGACTCCAACCTGTCCAACAGGCCATCGCGTAATGCTTGTGTATCTGATGCCGACTCCTGTCTTTGTTCGGGCGCGTCGTTGTAGTCCAGCCAGACGACGTTGCCTGCCTTCATCGGGCCTCCCAGCAACGGTCTTGCCATGCACAGAATTTGCACTCCATATGAGAGGGTGTAGTGACAACGCGGGGCAAAACTTCATTGGCGCTGGTCGCGGTAATCACGCGTACAGCACGATCTGACATGCGCTGCGCGAGACCTCCGTCAAAAGGTAGTAACTCAAACCAAATCTCCTGTGTATCTTTGTTGATAGCAGTAAAGACTGCAGGGTGGGTAGAGACACCTGGAATGCTTGCTTCCATATAGGCTTGATAAACAGCAACCTGCGCGGCATAGACAGGTTTTGACTTAGTCACTCCGTGCTTCACCGTATCGCGCCACGACTTATCATTCATTGTTTTGAACTCCCACAGAGCGGGATAGCTCACGCCAAGATCTGCGGGTCCTGCATTCAAGATCCCATCGACGTGGCCTCGGATTCTGCCGCCCGCAACTGAAAACCCAAACTGTCCTCCTTGTGCTTTACGGGTGTAAAGATCAAACCCGGCAAGGCGTAACCAGCGGATTGCCAAGTCCTCTAGTGTGTGGCCAACCTCAAAGATGCGCAGTAAACGACCAGAAAAGTCTCGGCCCTCATCTACAGGCGTATGGGTGTACTCGTATTGCAGTGCGCGCTCGCAGGAAACTCCCAAGCGGGATGCACCGAGGTATTCGCGTGGCGTTTGGCCTTCACGTTCACGTGTCAGTGCCGCATCTATAAGTTGGTTAATTTGGTCCTGCAATTTAGGGCGAGTGTTGAAGTCCAGCATCACTTAGGACCTCTTTGCACGGTTAGACGATCTTGTAAGAAAGCTTTGTCACGCGCAGCCATGTATTCATGTTCAATAGCCATGTTGTCTTGGTAGGCCGTGACGATCACTTCAATGAGGGTCAGCACTTCCTCACGGCTATAGCTTGCAAGAGGACGTTCCATGCCAATGGAGCCTACATACTCGCCTAGTGGTCGCAGGCAGGTGACCATAGCCTTATTTTCCATTTCACTTGGATCAATCATTTGTCCTTCCGTTTTATTCATTAGTGTTGAGAAGGCGTTTTGGCAGCGACGCGAGCAAAACACCCATCGAGTTGAGTCGTGACCCGGATTGCTACTTTTCAGGCGTGGATCGAACCAGCCGTAGCCTCTGGCCTGTCGCGTACACACAGCGCATTTCAAGCAGCCTCCAAAGTTGAATGTTCGTGGGCATGAGCATTTAAGTCATTGGCTGCATTGACTAACCGAACGATGGCGCTACGGTTGAAACGAAAGGAAAGTAGGGCTGAGGCCTGATAACGCGTCAGACTAAAGTCAACCTTCATCTCTGGTGATAGGTACTGAAGTTGCTTAGGCGTGGGGGATTCGTTAAGCCAACGGCGTGTCTTGTGGGCTGAGTCTTTCGATTCATGGTCGTTGAGCCAGTCATCGGCCTTGGCCATGCAAACAGTCCGATCGCCGACAGCTAGCAATTGAGTGGGATGTCCCTTGGCCCCGCCCACGGCGTGCCATCGCCCGTTGAGAAAAAAGATACCTCCCCATGCATTGAAGCCTGTGGCCATGAGTGCATCGTCGTTTCCAAAGAGATCGCACCAGCGAAAATTGGACCGGCTAAGAAGATCGATCTCGCTCATGATGAAGTGATCAAGTACACCGCGAGACAGGTTGATTTGTCTTTCCCATGCATGACCACAAAGCGGGCACTCCATGACGGCCTTCGGAACTGAGGCACCGCACTCGGGGCAATCTTTGGCAGGGGCATCTCCCAGATTGTCATGACCATCGAGATTGATGTCCTGCTCGAGTGCACCATGTGTCAGGCATGCCGTGCCGAAGTCCAGAACGATGCAGTCGGTTTTTACGACTCCTGGAAACTCTTGAGAATCGACTGTGCGCAGACCACGGCCCACCATCTGAATAAAAGTGGACTTGTAGGAACTAGGGCGTAGCAGAACCACGCACGAGGTGGGAGTGTAGTCATAGCCTTCGGTCAAAACCGCCACATTGACCACCACTTGGGCGTTGTCGTTTTCATAAGCACTCAAGCGCTCCTTGCGCTCGCTATCTGACAACTCGCCATGGATTAAGACGGACTTGATTCCTGCTCGATTGAACGCGCTGCAGACATCCGTGGCGTGCTCGACGGTTGAGCAGAACACGATGGTTTTGCGATCGCGCGCCTTTTCCTTCCAATTGCTAATAACCGACTCGGTGATTAGTGTTTTATTGAGTATGGTGGCGACCTCATTCATGTCAAAGTCGATCGCGGTGCGGCGCACATTTTGCAATGCTTCCTGCGTGCCAACATTTATCACATAGGTTCGTGGAGGTACTAGGTGGCCGCTGGCGATCATCTCGCCTAGCGTGATCTGATCAGCAACATTGCTGAACACTGCGCGCAGCCCCTTACCATCACCTCGGTTTGGAGTGGCAGTCAAACCGCAGATCGCCGCCTTCGGGTTTTTGACCAACACCTGGTCGATCACCTCTCGGTAGCTGGGCGATGCGGCATGATGCGCCTCATCAATCACCAGTAGGTCCAGAGTAGGTAACTGGTCCAGATTGGCCTTTCGCGAGAGGGTCTGTACCATCGCGAAAGTAGCGTTGCCATCCCATGATTTTTCGTAAGCATCGAACACCGACGTTTTAAGACTCGGGTTGACGCGTTCAAATTTGTTGCGGTTCTGGTCGGTCAACTCGGTGCGATGAGCCAGAATGCATGCCTTAGCATCTGGATCGGACAACAGCCTTCCGACCACGGCCGACAGCATGATGGTCTTGCCTGATCCTGTGGGCGCGACTGCTAGCGTATTACCGTGCTGTGCTAGCGCCTCCACAGTGCGATCGACTAGTAGGGTTTGGCGAGGTCTAAGTATCATGATGTCGACCCTCGCTTATTGTGCCCAGCTCGGGCGACCGGGGACCGGTGCACGACCTGTGGCTTGTGCGTATGCGTTGGCATTAGGCGTTGCACCTGCAGTTGGTGCTGGCGCATGTGCTGCCCCCATGATCACGGAATAGTCTTTATGGTCGGGAGTGACTGCGGACTTGATGACTGCTTTATCCTGACCGTTCTGATCTTTGTCCCAGTCCACCTTGCCAAGAAACTCAATACCATCGAGATCTGCAAAGCCGTTAATACGGCGCGCATTTTGCGCGGCTGGACTGTTATCGCTTGGCTGAATGTTGCGTGCAGAGTTCAGGATGGCTTTCACCATGGTGCGCCCCATGTTGGCCCACTCAGGTCCCTTTGGACTGTGCAATCCAATGAGCGACCACAGTTTGCGGCGTGCAAATTCACCTTCGGTTACCACGAACTCGCAGTTCAGATATACCGATCCGGTGCTCAGGTTTCGGGTGGCGTAGCCTCCTGTCCAGCCTTGCGTGGCATCATCAAAGCCACCGGGCTTAATGGTCATGCGCACGCGTACTAATGTGCCTTTGGGGATAAGGTCGAAAGAAGTTTGTTCAGAAGCAGTGTTGAAATCGAAGTAAGTCATGATCAGGACTCCTGAGAGGAATTGGAGGAAGTGGATTCAGTGCTGGCGTTTGAAGACGCGGACAAAGCGTTAACAGGGCGAGAGAAGTCGAGTCGCTCTCGCGTAGGTTTGGCTGGACCAGAGATCTTTTCCATGAGTCGCCCGAGGTTGGGCTCTTCAAGGGTATCTAAGCGACCCGAGCGGTCTTTAGCTGGATAGCCCCAACTGTTAAGCGTGTGGCACACAAAGGCGCGATAGCTCGTGCCATCATCGGCTTTGAGCTCCGTGAGAGTCACCACCTCATCAACAATTCCTGGCAGTTCAAGCCCAGTTTTTGATCCGTCGACTTGCAGAGAAAACACGCGACGGTTGAAGTCATCCAGCGCTTCATTCAGGATGCCGACGAACCACACATTCTTGCGCCGGGTATGTTGCAAGTGCGTAAGCCAGCCAATCATTTCCTGACCCATCAATCCGTAAGCACCGCGGTTGTCAGGTTTCCCAGACTTTTCTGAAAATGCTTGAGGTTGACCTTTGCACCATTGCAGACAGAGTCGACCAGCTACGGTGATCGAGTCCACAAAGACGGTGTCGTATTTGTCCATGGCGGATGGATCACCAAAACGCTGGCATACCGCATCAAAGTGCGCCTGGCTATAAGGCTGTTCGTCGCGCAAAGCAGGGTTAGGGCCACCAATGAAGACCGCGAAGTCGCGGCATTCTTGCCAGGTCCGTGGTCGTACCGTGTCACCAGCCCAGCCTTCAACTGCAAGGTCGCCAGCCTCTAGGTCAAAAAACAAGGTGGCACTGGATTTGAGTGTCCATAGTTGGGATGTCTTCCCAATTCCACTTTTCCCAACGAGCACACCTTTGACTCCACGGCGCTCAGTTAACCGCTGGTCGGCGGTAATGATTGGCAAGCTCATTTGTTGACCTCTCTGGACTTTGGCTCAATGAATACTTCTTGAACCGTTTGGCATCCCAGAGCGCCTTGCTTACGGGCAAGGTCGTGAAGTTCCTGAATGCATGTCAGCTTGCGCTGTATTTGGCGCAGTTCCGCTTGAATACCGATCGCCGCGAAAGTCAGATCATCGATCGTTGCCTCTTCAATTGGACGAACAACCTCGTCAAATCTGACTCCCTCTAGTGCGGGAATACGAATCGAATCAGGCATCTCGCTCATGTACCATTCCTTACGATTACGCAAAACCTGTATGGGTGAAGGCTTGGATAGCAGCATGTTTATTCCTTGGTAAGTGAAAGGCGGAAGCTAGGCTTTCCGGTCTTGAGAGTGCGCGCCTGGATGAAGGCACTTTTGAGTGACTCTGGCCATGCGGTGAACTTGGTTTCAGATACGCGATAACTGATGTCGATGTACTCAGCAGGGTTGTCACCGTTGGATGTGATTCTTTTGGTGATTTCTGCAAGCTTTGATTGATCCCATTCGATTTTTTTCGGTAAATCTGCAGTGATCCGAACCAGGCCGTCATCAAAATGAACAATGCCGGTATCTTTGCCCGCTGCTAAACGAAGAATCTGGGCTCGTTGGGCATACTTCGTTTCCAGGGCACTATCAATGTGCTCAGCGATTTCTTTGGCTTTGTTGAGCCTGTCCGCTGCCTCATTTTTAAGTTGAAACAGAGCGCTGCTCGAATACGTGGAAAGGTCGCCGACGGAGATTGCGAGGATGTGCTCTAGAGTTAACGAATTCACGCTGCACCTCCAGATACTTCACGTGTGGATGTGCTCTTGCGAAGGCTGTCGATTTCGTAGGCTTCGATGTCTTCGATGCGGTAGCGAACCTGGCCTTGCAGTTTGAGGAATACGGGGCCGATGCCTTCTGAGCGCCAGCGCTCCAGTGTGGCTTCGCTAAGATCCCAACGGTCAGCCAATTGCCGTTGGTTGAGGTGTTTAATACTCACGTTTTCTCCTTTGAAGTGTTTGCGGAAACGTGAGGACAGTTTCGAAGACAGCAGGTGGGCAAAGTGGTGGGCAAACAGGCTAAAAGGGGTGGGCAACTTCAGTAATTAGTTCATCGGAAATAAAAAAGGCCCGGAGGGTTAATCCGGGCCGAAGTTGCAAGGCTATTTTTTGAGTGGGTTAGCCTTTGGGCGGGTGGGGGTCGTTGCCATAGCTATTGCGGTCGCGAATGCGTCCGTCCCGACTATGAATCAAGACGTCACTTTTTTGATTGATTGCGATCTCGCGAGCAGCACGCTCTGCTTGAGCTTGAGTGTCATGCAGCGAAGTGTCGCGGGTGTTGCCTTCACCACGAACAGCCCATTGATCGTCACGGCGAACTACGTGTTGATTTTTTCCTGACATTTTTATTCCTTTAAAGATCGATTGATGCGATAGCAATATGACGGTTCTGATCGTTTCATCCTCCTTCTACAAACACGTAATCTGGAAGTACCCAGAAGTTACCCTTCTTGTCTAAATCGACAAACGTATTAAACACATCAGCATGACGTTTCTTGATATCAGCGAATCTGAAGTTTTCTGGAATATCAAGTGCCTTGGCAATTTGGCGTTTGTGAACTTCATCGCCATCCGCTTCAAGTAACACCTTCAGAAATTTGAATACCTGGGGTGAAAGAGGAAACTCGTTTCCATCGATCAATGCCACTCGCTTTGTTTCCATTAGCCGCAGCGATGTTTCGTTCGAGGCAACGACTGAGGCAAGACCATCAACGTAAGATTCAAGGTTTTCAATGACCAGTCCTGCTTTTCGAAGTTGAGCAACAGCCCCTAGTGGCACAAATACCCGACTATTCAAGGTGCCTTGCTGGAGTTCGGCAATGTCATTTGTCGTGATGGTCACGTCAGCCCCTGGCGCTGCATATTGATTTAAGGCTTTGCCTACGTAAGCCTGATTAACTGCTATTTGGCATCCAAAAAACAGACTGTGTCGATGCCGTTTGTATTCACGCTCCCCTAAAGATCGGAAGAGCGTCGTGTAG
>CALCPT010000447.1 GCA_937897265.1 uncultured Alcaligenaceae bacterium | reverse complement strand
AAGCCATACCATTGGCAATAACCAACACGCAAAAAAAATGACAACGACTGGCATGAAACAGGCCAGCCGTTGTACAGAGAGCGTTACCACGCTATGAAGACAGTCATATTGGCAAGCGTGCTATTGCACGTCTTTTAAATACCGTTCTGAAAACATCTTTTGCACTTTAGCCATTTGACCGTAATCGACTGTCTTGGCGCGTGCATAGTCTGCAGCGGGTAAGAAGCGGGCTTGCACCTCTGCCGGAACAGCCGACACCCGTACAGGACGCAGATAGGCGTTTGCCCAAATTGCTTGTCCTTCATCTGACAAAACAAAATCAAGAACTTTTTTACCGTTCTCGGCATTTGGACCTTTATTAACAAGACTCATCACATAAGGGACAACTAACGTGCCCTCAGTAGGAATCACAAAAGCCACATTCGCCTTATCTTTGTATTTGGCACGATAAGCATTGAAATCGTAGTCAAGCAAAATCGCAATCTCGCCAGACAACACACGTGCATAAGACGTTTGCTTGGGCACAATCGGCTCATTTTTTTTCAGTGCTGTGAAATACTCAATCGCGGGCCCAAAATTCTCAAGCGAACCACCTCGCGCTTGATTGATCGCCACGGCCCCAACGTAGCCCACAAAAGCCGAAGCCGGGTCTAAATAGCCAATCAAGCCTTTGTATTCTGGCTTGAGCAAGTCAGCCCATGATTGAGGAATAGGCTTACCTTTGAGCGCATCAACGTTGACCATAAAGCCTAAGGTACCTGAATGAATCGTGAACCAGTTACCTGCTGGGTCCTTCAAAGCATCTGGAATGTCATTCCAGGCCGCTGGCTTAAAGGGCGTGACGACTCCGTCCGCTGCAGCCTGAATGCCAAAGGTCACACCTAAATACGTCACGTCTGCCACAGGACTATTTTTTTCAGCAACAAGTTGCGCAAGTGACTGACCAGAGTTCTTATTGTCAGGCGGTACGGTGATACCAGTTTTAGACTTGATTGCCTTGAGCTGCGAACCCCAGTCTGCCCACTCGGGCGGGCAGTTGTAGCAGATTGCAGACTGCGCCATCGCAACACTAGAAGAGAATGCAAGACTAAACAACCCGACCCGCAACATCTTATTCATCAGAGCTTTCATATTTCGTAACCCTTAATCATTTCGAATACACAACAATGCCGCATAGACTCTAGCGGGATGGATGTCTATTTTGCTGCAACACCATGACAAACATGTGAACCCCTAGTCACAAGGTATCGGTTTCAGCGCACAACCTCTTGCTGAGCTCGACGAATCCATGACATCAACAATTATCTTGCACACGCTCAGATGCCAAAAAGTCACTTTGTCACAAAAAACGCATATTCACTTAGTACTCTATGGTGCGAATCTTGGGTGCTGCGCCGCAGCATCAGCTTCGTAGCCTCAAGCTAGGAGTGAAAAATGAACGTACAAAAACGCTGGGTGGCTTATTGCTCGGGCAACACCCGCGATGCGACAGAGGATGACTGGAATAATTTTGTTTTAAAGATTTTTTTGAACTGGCGCAAAGAGCAACTCGACCTTGACACGAATGCTCCTAAAAAAGCGGGAAAGGCGCTAACTGAATATGCAAACGCGCATTACAGTTTTGATAAATTTATTGAGACAACCGAGACCTATCGGGAGCTTGCAAAACTTGAGCTCAAGCGTCACAAGCCTTGAAACGTGGTACTAGAACTCTTGGCTAAATGGTTGGCGGCACGTCATGCCGCCTATCAGTGTCATGACCTTGTCACAAGAAAGGATGAAGATACCTTTCAATGAATAAAACTATTGACTTCATCTACTTCAACGCGGGCGGCGGTCATCGTGCGACAGCACTTGCGCTGCAGCAGGCCATTGAATTTGAGCGGCGGCCATGGAACGTGCGCTTGGTGAATCTCTTTGAAGTGCTAGACCCGAAAGCAAGTTTTAACAAGGTCATGCGCTGCGCACCAGAGGACTTATACAACTTTAGATTGCGTCATGGGCTTACCCTTGGACTGTCGACTGAGCTCAAGCTGTTTCAAGCGATGATCAAGATGGGTCACAACGCAATGGTTCGTAAACTTGAGCAGCATTGGCTCGACACCAAACCAGATCACGTTGTGTCGCTCGTTCCAAATTTTAATAAAGCACTCTACGAGAGCGTCACGAACGCTTTGCCAACGGTGCCATTTGTGACAGTACTCACCGACATGGCGGATTATCCACCGCATTTCTGGATAGAGCCCAATCAAGCGCAACACCTTGTTTGTGGCACATCCCACGCGGCTGAACAAGCACGTATGGCGGGTTATACAGACCAGCAGATCTCGCTAACGTCTGGGATGATCTTGCGGCCGGCCTTCTATGAACAGGCAGAGATTGATCGTGAGACAGAGTGTCTTGAGCTCGGACTTGACCCAGAAACACCAACCGGCATTGTGATGTTCGGGGGTCATGGCTCGACCGACATGCTTCGGATTGCGAAAGCGCTACCCGATATTCAGCTCATTTTCCTTTGCGGGATGAATGCAACGCTGAACAAAAAAATCTCTGCACTCAAACCGAGTGCGCGGCATGTGGTGATCGGCTTTACGCAGAAAATTAGCCATTACATGCAGTTAGGTGATTTCTTTATCGGCAAGCCGGGCCCGAGCAGTTTAAGTGAAGCTGTTCACATGGGTTTACCTGTGATCACCTTTGGCAACGCCTGGACCATGCCGCAAGAACGTTACAACACGAACTGGGTGCGCGAGCAAGGGGTGGGGCTGGTCATCCCCTCGCTACGAGCGATCCGTAAAGGCGTACTCGCTTTGCTAGAGAACTTGCCCTCATATAAGGACACAGTATCGCGTATTGAAAATCGCGCGGTGTTTGAAGTGACAGATATCCTCGCTCAATTGATGTCACGTGCTGACTCCGAACGCGCTGCGGTCGAGCTTCGATAACACTCCAGCTAGACTTTGAGGTTCGTACAGTCGTTTATCACCCAGCCGCTCAGACCTGGCAAAATTCACTTTTTGCACAGTCGTTTGACACCTAGCCGGTTAGATCTAGCGAGTGCTTGGGATACCCTTGCTAAGCGGACACAGCGAGATTCTCTTGCTCGTCAAGAGTCTCACTGGTTCGATAAGGCCAATGCACTACCTTGAGCACGCCATCTGACGTTTCGACGATTGCAGAAAGACTTTCAACCCAGTCGCCGTCGTTACAGTACAAAATACCATCAATATCGCGAATTTCGGCTTTGTGAATATGACCACACAAGACACCATCATAGCCACGTCGCCGCGCTTCGTCTGTCACAATATTTTCGAACTTTGTGATGAATGACACGGCATTTTTAACTTTGTGCTTGAGATATTGGGACAACGACCAATACGACAAACCAAACTTGTGCCGAAAGTGATTAAACCAATTGTTCAGTTTCAGAATCACCGTGTACATGCTGTCGCCCAAATAGGCTAACCATTTAGCGTGCTGAATGATGCCGTCAAATAAATCGCCGTGAGTGACCCAAATGCGCCTGCCATCTAGCAATTGATGGGTCGCTTCGTCAACAATCTTGATATCACCGAATGCCATTCCCAAAAACTGCCGGATCACTTCATCATGATTGCCGGCGATGTAGGTCACATGAGTGCCTTTTCGGGCTTTACGCAAAATCTTCTGCACCACATCGTTATGGCTTTGGCGCCAGTACCAGCCTTTTTTTAGTTGCCAACCATCGATGATGTCCCCAACTAGATACAGTTGATCAGACTCGTTCCATTTTAGAAAATCAAGGAGATATTCTGCTTTGCAGCCTGGCGTGCCGAGGTGAATATCCGAAATCCATATCGCGCGATGACGTTGTGGCCGTTGCTCTGGTACATCATATTCATCTGGTTTCATGGCTTGAAATTATGCTTCGCTCGTTTGACAATTTGATGGCGACTGAATGACAAGATGATGACACCCCACCTGCATCCATAAACCGACCGGGTGTTTCAAACGCCTCCCATCAAAGGGCACTGCTGAAGCATTACAAAATCGGCGCCTCGAGTGGGCTCAACAAAAATTGCGAGAGAGTCAAAAACGCAAGGTGGCAATTGATCGAAATGCTGATGCGCGGCCTGGGTCAAAGCCAACACCTCTTGGTGCGAGGCCTTCGCAAGCGACCCAGTGAGTGAACAATGAAAACGAAAACGTTCAAGCACATAGGGATAGCCCCAGCGCAATAACAAAGCGTCTTCCTGCGACGATAAGCCAGCACGTCTACGTCTGCTGAGTTCATCAGGTCCAAGTGGTTCAGCGTAATCGTTCAACTCTTTCACACATTGCTCTTCAAGCAGCGTCACCTGCGCAACGTGACGCTCTGGCACCAATGCAAGAAATTGATCTAACAGAGTCACTTGCAAGCGAGGTAAGACAAAGGGCTTAACGACCTGACACAACGCGTTGACACGATCAATCAATTCACTGGGTTGGTACTGACTAGCTAAGACGAAAGGTGCTCGCATCGTGGCATGAAAGCCGTAACGCCTTGGATGGTCTGTGAGCTCTGCGAATCGCTCGACCGAGACGCCAGTAACAAGCGGCTGTGTATTCATCTGTTGACTGACTGCGCAGCGCCCAAGCCATTGGCTTGCGTGAGCCCACCACTGTTGCTCAACGCTGGGGGCAAAGTACACCGCGTAACGATATGCTCGTTGTGCGGGTTGTGAGGAAGGCTGTCTCGCGACTGTCACATGAGCTGTTGTCATAAAACGTTTACATCTTCGTCATGAAAACTAAATATTGACTGCTTAAGCTAGGTCACTTGACAAACTCAAACAGCGATCGCGGTGCGATCCTGTACCAAGAAAGTAACAAGTGAATGTTGCAACCATCTGACAGTCGTCTTTCTACAACAACTACACGCGCTCAGTGGCTTGCCTTGCTAGCACGCGCGCCGTTGACTCTTCTCGAGCAAGTCTTACAGCCGCACCTTCAAGCTACCCCATATTGGTTGCGCAAGCCAGAAACCGGACTCATGATGGTTGAGGCCCGTGCAGGCGGCAACGGCGAGCGTTTCAATTTGGGAGAAATGACTGTGACGCGTTGTGCGCTACGTCTTTCAAATTCAACGACACACCGCCACGTAGGCATCTCTTATGTCGTCGGCCGGTCGCATCGTCACGCATACTTAGCCGCTGTCGCAGACGCTTTGTTACTTGACGAGACAGAACACAGCGAAATCGAATGCTCATTACTCGCTCCGATTCGCGCTCTTTTGGCCACCCAACAGGCCTCACGTCAAGCACGAGCCGACACCAGCAAGGTCGACTTTTTTACTGTCGCGCGTGAAAGTGGCGTTGATACCGATGATGAGGAGCAATCGTGACGACTCTTGAGCTATCCGAGATTGGTACTGGCTTTAGCGACATTTCACTAGGCAGCCAAAGCGTTTTTAGAGCGGCCCTGGAGGCTTTGTCTTACCCAGGAAGAAGCGTGCCTCTTGAGGTGACGTTTGAAGCGCCTAAGGCGGCTCAGGCCAGTTCGAGCGGCTTGTTGCTTGCCTTGCTTGAACCTGGTTCATTACTTTGGCTGTCGCCCAGTTTAGCTAGCACCGACGCTGCGACCTGGATTGTGTTTCACACCGATTGCAAAATCACTCAACAACAGCACGAGGCAGATTTTGCGTGGATCAAGAACTGGGATGAGCTCCCCCTGCTAGAAAACTTCGCTTTAGGCACAGACGAGTATCCAGACCACTCCACCACCTGCGTCATCGATCTCGCACTGCCAACCCGTTCGTCGATTTCAACGCCATCCCTCACCTTAACGGGCCCCGGCATTGCACATCACTCAACGATTGATCTGTTGTCCGCAACGTCTGCGCAAGCGGAAGACTTTGTCCGTCAATGGACACAAAATCACTCCTGCTTTCCGCGTGGTGTCGATTTCTTTTTTGCGACTAACACGGGTCTGATTGGCCTACCCAGAACAACTCGCATTGATATTTCAGGATAGGGTATCTCATGTATGTAGCCGTTAAAGGTGGCGAGCAAGCCATTTTAAGTAGTTATCAACTACTTGATCAACAACGTCGTGGTGACCCTAGCGTTCCAGAGCTTTCCATCGCACAGATTCGCCAACAGATGAAGCTAGCGGTCGATCGAGTCATGACTGAGGGCTCAGTGTTTGATCCAGAGCTAGCAGCGCTTGCCATTAAGCAGGCCTGTGGCGATTTGGTTGAAGCAATCTTCTTGTTACGCGCGTACCGAGCCACCTTGCCCAGACTCGGCTCTACGCAACCAATCGATACCGGCAAGATGATCCTTGATCGTCGAATCTCTGCCACGTTTAAAGATCTACCAGGCGGACAAGTGCTTGGACCAACTTACGACTATACCCAACGCCTCTTAGATTTTTCGTTGCTTGCAACAGGAGACCACGCTCAAACCACTGCAACACCTGAACCCATCACAGCCGCGTCGACAGCAACAGCAGAGACAACGCACGAGCACATTTCTCCACGCGTCATTGATCTGTTAAATCGCGAAGGCTTAATCGAAACACATCAGGCAGCTCAAGGTGATCCCGCACCTTTTGATTTAACACGTCAACCCGTGCGCTTTCCGGCTGATCGTAGTACGCGCTTGCAAAACCTAGCACGCGGTGACGAAGGGTTTTTGTTGGCGATGGCCTATTCAACCCAACGCGGTTATGCCAATAGCCATCCCTTTGTCGGCGAGATACGTTTGGGCTCGGTTGAAGTCGAGTTAATCCCCGAGGAACTAGGCTTTGCGATCTCAATCGGTGACATTGAAATTACCGAATGTCAGATGATTAATCAGTTTGCCGGCAGCAAGACCGAGCCACCTCAATTTACTCGCGGCTATGGCCTAGCGTTTGGCCATAGTGAACGCAAGGCTATGGCCATGAGTTTGGTAGATCGTGCATTGCGCGCGGCTGAACTAGGCGAACTGGTGCAATCGCCTGCGCAAATGCCAGAGTTTGTACTCTCTCACAGTGACAGCCTTGAAGCCTCGGGCTTTGTGCAACACCTGAAGCTGCCACATTACGTTGACTTTCAATCAGAGCTTGAACTCGTTAGAAAAATGCGGACTGCCCCTGTTCAAGGTCAAACATCGACCGACGACCTAGAGGATAAGCATGCGTAAGGCAATTCATACCTCTGAAGACGTTCTCGAGACGGCCGTATCTCACGAAAATCAAGCCGTCGATCAGCATTTTAATTTTGCTTATCTCGATGAACGTACAAAACGCATGATTCGTCGAGCGATTTTAAAAGCAGTTGCGATCCCTGGTTACCAAGTGCCATTTGGTTCTCGCGAGATGCCGCTGCCCTACGGTTGGGGCACCGGCGGCATCCAGGTGACGGCAGCGATCATCGGGCGTGACGACACGTTGAAGGTGATCGACCAGGGCGCCGACGTGCTGACCAACCACAATTATGCTCCGCCGACGGATGATGGACGCATCGTCGAGAAATGGTCGTTCCGACGTTCCAACTACTTCCCCTTCGTGGGCGAGGAATGCCGCAACGTGATGAACAACGTGGCACTCCAGGACATGTCGGCCTTTGCCAAGATGGAGGTGTCGGGTCCTGGT
>CALCPT010000446.1 GCA_937897265.1 uncultured Alcaligenaceae bacterium | reverse complement strand
GTATGGCTTGCACCCACGCAAAGGGACGATTGCGATTGGTAGTGACGCTGATTTGGTGATCTGGGATGAGCGTGAGGTGACAATTCAAAATACGAATTTGCATCATGCGGTTGACTACACACCCTACGAGGGAATTGAGCTCAAAGCCTGGCCAGGCATGACGCTCTTACGTGGCGAGGTGGTTTGGGATGGCACTCACTTTTATGGTCAAAAGGGGCGTGGACAGTTTCTGCGCGGTGGCGCGCCAACGATTACTGCTAAACGCGTTTGAGCACAGCCGCCCCTATGCGCCTTCTTTTAATTAATCCAAATATTTCAGAGAGCGTGTCGGAGTTGATACGCAGCGAGGCCTTGCGTAGCGCTTCACCGCAGACACAAATCACGGTCGCCACAGCGGCCTTCGGCGTGGCGTATATCGAGACTCGTTTTGAGGCGATGATTGGTGCCTATGCTGCGGCCGAACGCGCCGCAGAACTAGAAGGCACCTATGACGCAGTTGTCGTGGCGGCTTTTGGCGATCCAGGTTTACTGGCGCTGCGAGAAGTGTTGAAGTGCCCAGTGACGGGTCTGACTGAGGCAGCATTAGCCTCCGCCATCCTGTTGGGCCAAAAATTTTCAATCGTCGCGATCTCTCAACGAATTCGCGCCTGGTACCGAGAAACCGTGGACAGTTACGGCTTGTCGAGCAGGCTCAGCAGCATACGCGCACTAGATGAACCTCTTGCCGACATTGGCGCGGTGCAGGCAGATCAAGGTCAGCGTTTGGTGGCCTTGGCTAAGCGCTGCGTGGTTGAAGACGGTGCGGATGTCATCATTTTGGCCGGTGCACCATTGGCGGGCTTGGCGAGAACCGTGCGAGACCATCTGCCAGTGCCTGTGGTCGATGGCGTCTCAAGCGCGGTGCAGCACGCACAGACGTTGTTTGCTTTGCAACCTGTCGCGACAACCGCCGGTAGTTTTGCGCCACCTCCTCAAAAGCCGAACAAAGGTTTAAGCCCTGCGTTGGTTCGCATGCTTTCTGGTAATGATTCTGCCTGATTCATATCTAACCCAAGAGGTCATCATGATAATTTCTACAAAACGACTGAGTAAATTTGCGGTGACTATGGTCACGGCTGCGCTAGCTTTCGGCTCAACAGCGGGCTGGGCGCAACAAAAGTTGCAGATCGCGGGTAACTTTGCGACGCAGCACCCTAGCAGTGTTGCGGTCGATGAAGTCTTTAAGCAAGAAGTCGCGCGTTTGACCAATAACCAACTGGTGGTCGATGTGTTTCCAGCCATGCAATTAGGTGGCGCTAAAGAGAACGTTGACGCGGTCCGCTCGGGCACGCTCGCATTGACTTGGGTGGGTGCAGCGTTTTTGTCGCGTATCGCGCCTGAGATTGAGGCAGTCAGCTTGCCGTTTGTCTTTCCAAACCGCGAAGTCGCGATGCGCGTGATTGATGGGCCTGTTGGCACCGCGATCGACAAAAAGCTGCAAGACAAAGGCTTTATCGCCTTAGGCTGGATGGAGCTTGGGATGCGACACATCACTAACAGCAAGCTACCGGTTCGTACGATGGCCGACTTGAAGGGCATGAAGATTCGTCTGCAGCCTAACGAGACGCATTTGGCGACTTTTCGTGCCTTAGGTGCCAACCCAGTGGCGATGGACGTCAAAGAGTTGTACTCGGCACTTGAGCAAAAAGTGATTGATGGGCAAGAGAATCCCTATACGGTGATTAATGCCAATCGTTTTTCAGAGGTGCAAAAGCAGTTGTCTAACTCTGGGCACTTCTTTGATTTCATCGTGGTGCTCGCTAGCAAAAAAGCGTTTGATCAACTGAAACCCGAGTTTCAAACAGCTGTGCGTGAGGCGATGACCAAGACTGTCGCGCATCAGCGTAAGTTGGCTGAGCAAGATGAGAAGGATGCCTTAGCCAAACTCAAGGCGGGCATGACCTATACCGAAATTACGCCAGCAGCGTTTGAAGAGATGCGTCTGGCCACCTTGCCGGTAATCGAAGGCGTGAAAAAACGCGCTGGAGAGGCGTTGGTGAACCAAGTGTTGGCCGAAGCCGCAAAAAAATAAGTCTTGGCTAACGCTGTAGAAAAATACGCAGGCGTTAACGCCTGCGTTAGTAGCGCGTCAGATCTTTTTCGTTTTGGTGAGTTGGTCAAGCCTGTTTCGTTTTTTTGATTTGGTCAGCTCGCAATCATCTTTTGGAAATTTAAATATGCTTTCACACACACTTAGCGTGACCTACAACACACGCCCGCTGTTGGGCCGGGTGCTGTCATGGCTGGATGAGGCGCTGATCGCATGCTTGCTCGTCACCTTTGCCGTCATGGTGGGCGTGGTGTCGTCTCAGGTCTTTTTAAGATACGCGTTAAATACTTCGCTTGACTGGGCTGACGAGTTAGGTCGGCTCATGTTTGTCTGGACGATATTTTTAGCGATTCCTTTGGGTGTTCGACAGGGCGGGCATATCGGCATCGACCTCATCATCGACAAGTTTCCAGCGTCGCTGCGTGAGGGTGTTAAGCGAGGTGGTTCAGTGATTGCGGCGCTGATGATGGGCGCGATCGCTTGGGCGGCCTTGGGCGTAGCCCGCGAGCAATGGGATGAGTTGATGGCAACGCTTGATGTCAGTGTGGGGTGGTTTATCGTGCCCATCATGATCGGTGCGCTCGTCTCGGCGTTGCACTTGGTGCGCATTGCTATCGAAGGCGCGCCTATCGCTGCTGTTGGGGGTGCAGAATGAGTCTGTTTGTCATTGTCGGTTTTATGTTACTGGCGCTGTTTGGTTTGCCGATCGCCTTTGCGATGGGCGTCGCTTCGATGATTGCCTTGTGGCTAGGGGGCGTTGATTTTTCAATGGTTCCGCAGCGCATGATGCACTCTGTCAATTCGTTTCCGCTGATGTCGATACCGTTTTTTATGCTAGCCGGCGAGCTGATGATTAAGGCCAACATCATTGAACGCCTGATTGCATTGGCCAATACGCTGGTGGGCCGCGTACGCGGGGGCTTGGCGCACGTCACCATGCTCGCGGGGGCGGGTTTGGCGACCGTGTCGGGCACGGCGGTATCTGATGCCAGCGCGTTGTCGTCAATCTTGGTGCCCTCGCTGACAAAGGCGTATGACAAGGGCTTTGCCACCGCCATCGTAGCCGCTGCAGCTAACCTCGGGCCGATTATTCCGCCCTCAGCAGCAATGATCGTCTACGCCTTCATGGCGGGGCCTTCGGTCTCAGTGGGTGGCATGTTCATGGCGGGGTTTGTTCCGGGCATTGTCATTACGATTGGTTTTATGTTTTTGTGCAGCTGGATCGTCAAACGTCGCGGCTGGGCCGATACAGGCGAGGCTTTTCGTTTCAGTGCAGTCGTTTTAGAACTCAAGCGTTCAGTGATGGTGCTGGCGATGCCCGTACTTGTCATCGGCGGTATCGTGGGTGGCGCCTTCACTGCCACCGAAGGTTCTGCGATTGCAGTGGTGTACGCCTTGCTGTTGGGGTTCTTTGTCACACGAACACTCAAGCTGTCCGACCTGCCGGGGATCGTGGTGCGCGCGGCCATTACCTCGGCGGTGGTGGGTGCCTTGATCGCCTTTGCTTCGATTGTGACGTATTTGATGACGGTTGATCTGTTGCCGCAAAAGCTTTCAGAGTTTTTACGTGCGATCACGACAAGTGGCTTGGTATACATGCTGTTGGTCGCTGTGCTGTTGTTTGTCGTGGGGATGTTCTTAGAGTCAAACTCGGCTTACATCATGCTGGTTCCTTTGCTTCACCCGATCGCGATCCAATACGGCATTGATCCGCTGCACTTTGGCTTTTTGTTTGTGCTGAACTTGGTCATTGGTATGTTGACGCCACCCGTTGGAGTGGTGTTGTTTGTCGTCTGCGGCATCACTGGCGTACGCATGCGTGAGTTGGTGTCCAATCTTTGGCCGTTTATTGCCCTGATGTATGGCGTTTTGTTGTTGTGTATGTTGTTTCCGCCAATTGTGACTGCTTTGCCAAGGGCGCTTGGTTATTAACGCTAAATCCTTACGCATTATTTTTAGTTGAAATCTAAATTAAGGAGTATCTCCATGTCTTTTTGTACTCGGTTAGGTGCTTTGCTGGCGTTATCGACTGCCGTGCTGTTTCACCCAAATGTCTCAGCACAAGAACTTAAGTTCAAAGTGATCGGTCAGCCCCTTGCGACCGGAAATATACAAAAAAATAAAGAACAGCCGTTCTTTGAAAATCTGGCAAAAAATACGGGTTTGCCCATTGTGTTTGAGTACAAGCCCATCGATACGCTTGGTATTAAAGACACCGAGCAACTGCGCGTCATGAAAAGCGGTCTGTTTGAAATGGTGTCGTTGCGCGTATCGCAAAACTCACGCGACGAGCCTACCCTGTTGGGTATGGATTTAGTGGGCGCCTCGCCTGATTATGCAACTGGTCGAAAAATTAGTGATGCCTGGTTAAGTACCGTTGACGAACGGCTGCAAAAGCAGTTCAACATGAAGTTGCTGGGTGTCTGGCCTTTTGGTCCTCAGATGTTATTTTGCAAAAAGACGATCGGCAAAATCGGTGATATCAAAGGCATGAAAGTACGCGTCGCGGATCAGGGTGTGGCGAAGTTTATTGAAATGATCGGCGGTACGCCCGTGCCGATGGCTTTTGGTGAGGTGCATCAAGCGTTGTCTTTGGGCGTGGTGGATTGCGCCATCACCGGCCCGAGTTCAGCGAATACCGCTGGTTGGACTGAAGTGACTACACATCAGTTGCCGCTTGGTTTTCAGCTTGGTTATAACGGGTATGGCATTTCTTTAAAAGCCTGGAATCAACTTAAGCCAGACCAACAAGCGACGTTAAAGAAAGCGATTGACGGACTGTTAGACGACATCTGGACCTATTCAGAGCAACTCTTTAACGACGCTCTGAATTGCAATGCAGGCAAAGACCCTTGTACCACCGGAAAAAAATACAACTTGGTGAGTGTTCCCGTGCTGCCAGCCGATGTTGAGACGGTGCGTGGCGCTGTTGACAAAGTGTCGTTTCCGGCCTGGGCTGAAGTCTGTGACAAGACCAATCCTGGCTGCTCGGCTGCCTGGAAAGCTAAGGTAGGCCCCATAGCAGGTGTAAAGTAATTTTGATTCACTACGCTGACTGACTGGATGTTAAATAATGAAAGAAAAAATTGAAAACATACTCGGGTCTATCTTTGGTCTAATGTTTTTGTTTCTGGTGGTGTTGGTCAGCGTTGAAACAATCGGACGAAAGGTGTTTAACTTTTCGATTCAAGGTGCAGATGAACTAGGGGGATATGCATTGGCAATTGGCTCAACGCTATCCTTCAGTTTGGCGTTGTTGGGGCGCAATCATATTCGTGTGGATGTTTTACATGAAAAGTTTGGCCCACGTTTACAAGCCTTCATGAATTGGCTGTCGATTTTCAGCCTCGCAGCCTTCGCGATTTTTATGGCGTGGGTCGCGCAAAAAGTCATTATGGATACGATGGCGTATGGCAGTACGGCCCAAACACCCTGGGCCACGCCGCTGGTGTATCCGCAGGGGATTTGGTTGGCAGGGTTGACGGTTTTTGCTTTGATCGCACTGGGCTTTGCAATACGCGCGACAAAGCTTTTGTTGACCGGTCAACTTGCTGAATTGAACGAAGACTATCAGCCTAAAAGTGCGAAAGAAGAGTTGCAAGAAGAACTTGCCGATATTGCCTTGCGTAGCCAAGACTCGGAGGTTAAACCATGAGCGTCACGCTGATCGCATTGGCCTTTGTTGCAATGGTCGCCGCAATGCTTGTTGGCTTGCCAATTGCCGTGGCAATGGCCGCAATCGGTATTGTCGGTGGGATTTGGTCCTATGGCATTCCGTTTATCGATTCAATCGCGCCCGTTGTTTGGGGCGTGCATAACGAAAATCTTTTAACGTCGATCCCGCTTTTTGTGTTGCTGGGCGAGTTGCTGTTGCGCTCGGGTATTGCTGACCGTATGTATATTTCACTGTCTGCCTGGTTTGGTCGTTTACCTGGCGGGTTATTGCATACCAACATCGGCAGTTGCGCCTTGTTTGCGGCCACGTCGGGTTCTTCAGTCGCAACTGCAGCCACAATTGGTACCGTTGCACTGCCTTCGCTGTTAAAGCGTGGCTACCCAGTTCGCGCCTCGTTGGGGAGTATTGCGGCGGGCGGGACGCTCGGCATTTTGATTCCGCCTAGCGTAAATATGATTATCTATGGATCGCTGACGAATACTTCGATCGGAAAATTGTTTGTGGCAGGCATTATCCCTGGCTTGTTGCTCACCGCGGTATTTATGTTGTACATCCTTGGCTCAAGCCTGGCCAGCGGGTCGTCGATGCGCGAAGACAAGGTGCCGATGTCTGAGCGCATTGCGCTGTTGACACATCTTGTGCCACCCATGATCGTGTTCGGCATCGTGATGGGTAGCTTGTATTTTGGAATTGCAACAGCGACTGAAAGTGCGGCGCTCGGTGTGCTGGTGGCACTCTTCTTTGTCTGGAAGGCCGATAAATTGCAGTGGGTGTTGTTGCGTACTTGCTTTATTTCAACGGCACGCGTCAGTGGCATGATTTTATTGATCATTACCGCCGCCTTTATTTTGAATTTGACCATTAGTTTGACCGGCGTCGCAGAGGCTATGACCAAATGGGTGACAGGCCTAGGGCTGAGCGCAACCGGGTTGATTCTTGGCTTGATTGTTTTTTACTTGATCCTCGGCATGTTTATGGACGTATTGTCGATGATGGTTGCGACCATACCGATTACCTTCCCGATTGCGACGGCGTTAGGGATTGACCCGATTTGGTTTGGTATCTTTATTATTTTGATGTGTGAGCTTGGGTTGATCACACCCCCAGTTGGGATGAATCTGTTTGTGGTGCATGGCATCCGCCCCGACAAAGGCGGCATCGAGGATGTGATGTGGGGTGCGTTGCCTTACGCCATCCTGATTATTCTGTTCACGCTCTTATTGATGGCGTGGCCTGAATTAGCAACGTGGTTGCCGACTAAGATGTGACGACAGCTCCCAGTGCACCAGCGCACTGGGTCGTATTCGTCAACCTCTTGAATAAGTGTTTTCGTTAAGTATGGACGGGGCGGCTCGCGTGATTGCCTAGTCGAGCTGCAAGCCGATTTTTTTAACGAGCTCGCTCCACTTGTTTTGCTCAGCCAAGATACTGGCCTCGGTTTGTTCTGGCGTGGCATGAATCACATCAAGGCCAATATTGAGGAAGGCTTTTTGTGTTTCAGGATTGTCTAGGGCTTGATTGATTAGTTGATTTAGTTTGGTCACAATCGGTGCAGGTGTTTTGGCCGGTACCAAAATGATGTACCAAGATTCAAAGACAAAATCTTTGACGCCTTGTTCGGCGATCGTCGGGATGTTGTCTAAACCTTTGATGCGCGTGGTTGAGGTGACGCCTAAGGCTTTGAGTCGCCCAGCTTGAACCAAGGGCTCTGCTACTTGAGGGCTATAAAAGCCAACTTGTACGCGGCCACTGACGATATCCTTGACAGAGTCGGCAGTCCCTTTGTAAGGGATATGTAGCATGTTCGTTTGCGTGC